>NZ_CCBH010000143.1:0-164679 GCF_001368935.1 Novosphingobium sp. KN65.2 | reverse complement strand
GGTGAATAAGGCGGGCTAGGAGGTAGGTATTTGATGGCAGCAATTGTGCCCGTCCTTGTAGGCGCTTTGGTGACAGCCATTGCTGGCAATTTCCTGGTTCAAAGATGGCAGATGCGCAACTGGCGCGAACAGCAGCGTCAGCTAGGTTACAAGGCTGAATTGGATGACCTCAGGAAGCTAATTGAGGAGATTTCTACCAAGTACGCCGATCGTCACAATGCGATGCGTAATGTGATTAGTTCCCTTGCCCCTAACTCTCATCTTGTTCTTGAGGAGGCCCTCGATGCCTATAGGGGGCAAGTTGTAATCTGGAACGGCGCCCTCAATTCATTTTATGTTCGGCTCCGAATTTCGATAGATTATGCAAGTGCTATTCGTCTTGAACACGATGTGCACGAACCATTTGCACTTGCGGGCAGAAAAATTGAGGCTGTGGTTCGCGCCAAGCGTCAGGGTGAAGAAATATCGTGGCGAGACTTGTCAGAGGCGAAGGAGCTCCTGAATAAGCTCCAAGGGACATCCTACGGTTTTTTAAGAGATTTAACTACTGATTACTCAGATCGACGTTCTGAAATATTTGAAGGAAGAAAAATATTTTACCGCGACGGTGTTCTAACTGAATATTCTACCTTCGATCTTATTAAAGCGATTTTCGCACTTCCAATAGACAAATTCTATATAATTAGAACGTCGTAGATGCTTCTTTTCCCATTCCGCGCTAGGGGTTCTTGGTTTTGGAAATACCAGCATCGCCGCCACCTGTGCGGCTTCATGCACTTCAAGCTCGCTACTACGTTTGCCAAACATTTCCATTGAGGCTTCTTCACATCCTTTTATTCCGGTCCCAAAATAAGCGATACTAAGATAAGATCTGAGGATTTCCAATTTAGAATATCTAAATTGAATCATATATGAGAGAAGAATTTCATAAGACTTTCGATATATATTTCTATTTCTGTATCCGGTTGCAGTGCGGACCAACTGCATATCAATTGTACTGGCGCCTCCGTGCTTTCGGAATGTCATGGCTTTAAATGCTTCACGAATTAGCCTGCGCCAATCGATGCCTACATGGTCAAAGAAACGCCGATCCTCAAGCACGAGAACGAGACGCTCAAACTGACTTAGTCGCTGAGGATATTGGGCATGGTGAGGCAGGATCGCCCAATGAATCTTTAGAAGATCGCTATGGAGCCGAATTAATGCTCGGCGAAGCGACGGCAGTCTAATTCTGGGTCCCTTCACTGATCCACCTTGTCATTCAACTTATGTGACGACTGCCCTGGAAGGAGATTGCGTAAGCCTTGCAAACCTGAAGCCAATCCTTCTGTTCGACCGGATGATTTTTACGCATTAATCGGCATTTCCTACAAGATGGCCGAGATGATAACGGTGGATTGGTCCTTCGTGATTGAAAAATCATGCGGGCCAAAAATCTTGGAATTCTCGGGAAGGTGAATCCTATGGCAGAGCCAATGACCAATTACGAAATGAAGGTGGCTCAGGGCGAGCAATTGGCCGTTGCCGAGACGCAGCTCCAGTCCGTCCTTACTGATCTTGAATCCGAACTTTCGTCACTGGAGATCGAAGCCTTGCGGCAAGTTCAATCACAATGGCGCGCTTACCGAGATGGTTTGCGCAATTTTGCCATGCGGCGATATGATGGGGGGACGAATGCATCACTTGCAGGCATTGCGGCTGCACTACAAGAAACGAGACGCCGGACGAACGAATTGCTTCAGGAAATATCAGATCGAACAATCGAGCGCAGGCCATAAAATCCTTCTTACATCCCATCCGAGGCGTCTTTGGTCCGTCAGGCTGTAGTCTGACGGACCAAATCAGCATCCGTTGCCGCATGAGCCCGCCTCAAGATCCCAGCGTCGTCAACTGGTCTTGCCTTCATGGTCGCCACCAAACTGAATCTTGGATGTCGAGTAGAACTCACGTTGCAAAGCATTGGCACGCCATCATCCGATTTTCTACCGGACTTGACCTCACCACGCTCAGTAAGGGACGGGGATGATATGTCTGTTGAGCCAAGCGAACCCAGCGAAGATGACATCATCCTGACACCCGAACTCTATCGCGTTGGGCGGCGGGACTACCACAAGTTAGTTGGTCATGTCGTTTCGCGATCGGTTGAAATTGGCGGCGCCCCGAGCGAGAACGGCCGGAGCTACTGGTGGACGAATCAGAGACCGCTGCGAACACCGGAACATGGCCTTGGACATGACAGAAAATGGGGCAAAAAAATGTGGCCATACGGATTTTCAGCGCAAGAAGGCCGCAATTAGGAAAGGCGTATGGCCGCACTAATCCGTGGCCATACGCGCAAAGCCAGCAAAACCAACCACTACGCGAGGCCCGGCTGGCCGCGCTTTTATCTCGCGCTCTTATTTGGGGTCGAGTTTCTGCCAGTCTTCGCCATCGTCGTTTCTCCTCCATAGCATGTAATCGTGCCCTATTCGACGCCAGCGTGCGAAGTAATGCGAAGCAGAAAAGGTCCGGTACGCCGCGCACTCTTCCGCGCTCATCGACGGCAGGTTGATGCTGCTCACGGGCAGCATGGCGGCCGTCGCGGCGCATGTCGCTATCGGATTGACGGGGCAACGTCACAGGCAATTCAGCGTGGTCCGGTCCGTTCTTTCGAACGGCCAGCCACACGCGAGATATCGTGCTTCCCGTTTTCCTGGACTGTACCATTCCATGTGCCGCTTTCGCGGACCTCCGTGTGCTGGTCGGCCGTCAATTGGCCGGTAAGAGAAAGGGGGCGGTCATGAGTTCGCGAGGCTCAGGCGCTGCACCTTGGCGGCGTTCCAGGCGGCGACATCCTGCGCCGAAGCATCGGGATCGCCGGTGTAGAAGGTTCCGTCGCGCCACATCGCGTGCATCACCACGGCCAGCTTGCGCGCCACCGCGACGCGCGCCTTGGCGTGGCACTTGGTCTTGGCCAGGCGCAGCCCCCATGCCTTGATCGTGTCATTGCCCTTGAAGCGGGTGAGCATGGCGGACGCCGCTTCGTAGAGCGCGCGGCGAACATCGGCGTCGCCCGCCTTGCTGATGCGCCCCTTCACGTCGATCGAGGTGCCCGACTGCCATCGCTTCGAGGTCAGGCCGAAGTAGGCAGCGACATCGCGCGAACGGCGGAAGCGCGTGGGATCGTCGATCGCGCTTCTGAAGCTGAGCGCGGCGATCGGGCCGATGCCCGGGATTTCCATGAAGCGGCGGCACAACTCGTCGCGCATCGCGATCTGGGTGACCAGCTTGTGCAGTGTCAGGTATTCCGCCCACAGCGCCGCCCGCGCACGCAGCATGCAATCCATCAGGCCTGCGGTCATCACGTCGTCGGCGACTGCTTCGCGCACGGCCTTCTCCATGCCGCCCCGGCTGACCTTGCCGAGGCGGATGCCGAACACGTTCAGGGAGTGCCGGATCGCGTTTTCAAGGTCGAGGAACTTGCGCTTCAGGTTGCGCCGCTGGACCAGCAGCAAGCGCAGCCGGTAGCAGTTCTCCGACTTGATGTGCGCCTCGCGGAACCAGCCCGTGCGCATGATATGGGCGATCCCGAGCGCATCGGCGGCGTCGGTCTTGTTGCGCTGGGCCGACAGCGCCGCGCGCACATGTCGCGTTTCCAGGCACACCGCAGGAACGCCCAGTGCGCGCAGGCCAGGGTGCAGCCAGGGCGACAGCGATCCCGCTTCATGGCCGACGCGGCGCAACCGCTCGGCGTAGCGCTCAAGCGCATTGGCGATCGCGGCGGGATCGGTTTCCACAGCGGTTTCCAGCACCACCTTGCCGTCGTCACCGACGACGCAGATGGCGGTTTCCTCGATCGAGACGTCCAGGCCGGCAAAGTATTCCATCACACGACTCCTGCGCTTGCGTTTGATGGAAGCGAGGGTCGCGCCGGACGCCGGTTCGCCGCAAGACAGGGGATTTGCGCCATCAGAAGGGACCGCTGATGCGGGCCGCAAGTGCTCGCCAAATACAGCGGCAATATCCCCGCTACCCCTTTCCGGCCACCGAAACACCCCCCTCAAAGCTCGCACCACCTCAGCCGCGAAACACACGCCGCCAAAGCGCAGCTGACTTGTAGCCGTGCTGCAATGCGGTTGCTGGAATGTTGCGGCGGTGGCACAGGCCGATGTCATGGATGACCGGACGAAAGAGATCATCGCGGCAACCGTTGCGCGCATGCCCGAGTGGATCAGGCACGATCTGGTTGCGAAGGATGCGCGCGGAGGAAACTTTGGCTGCAATGATTGCGAGCGCGCTGGAACCTGATGCGGAAGCCGAAGGCTGATCAGCGCGCTTTGCTTTCCAGCAGGGTAGGCGTTCGGTGCAGACGGAGTGAACGCGCGGCCAAGTTCCTCGACCTGCTCGCCCAGCCACTCCAGTTCTTCCTTCGTGATGCGGTGGTGCTGCAAGTAGCCTGATCTTGGCACGATGCGACCCCGCATTGCCCCAATCCAGTCAATAACTTGGCGCGAGGACTCCGGTCTGCTAATCTCTGCGGTGCGCCTGCGCAAACGGCAGCGCCGGGACTGGTAATCCCGAACGGTTGAAATCGCCTTCGAAAACAGATCGTTTTCGGGGTGTCGTCGCATATGTCCAGGCCCTCGGGCTAAAAGCGGCGGCGGGTGTACAACCGTTCACCTTACCAGCCCCGGGGCTCCCGCCCGCTCAGCGTGCGGGAGTTCGGGACCGTCTCCGCATCCGTCTCGCCTTCCGCGTCACCGCCTCAATGCGGAAACGGAAAGGTGCATATGGACCACATTGCCCCCAATCCCTCGCGCCGCGCGATCCTCGGCGCCTTGACCACCATCCCAACAGCGGCGCTCGCCATGCCCGCCGTGCTGCCGGGAAAGTCCGCGCTGGCAGCGCTCTGGAAAGTCTATGGCGACGAACCTGTTGCGCTACTGCGCACCCGCGAAGGCCGAAGTCTCAGCCGCGAACGCTATCATCGAGCGCGGGAGTTCTTGCCCCGGTTCTGGGGGGAGAGGCCCGGCAACTGGCCTGACTTCCTCTACCACGCCGGCATTACCGCCCAACTGGCTCTGTCTTCTCATCTTCTCGATGTCGGGTTTCCCGATCGCTGGTGCGCTCGCCACATCGGCCTGCAAGTCGCAAGGTCACTGACCTATGCCAACGCCACCGGCTTCGGGCACGAATGCCCCGACATGGCCCGGCTCGCCTTGGTGCTCACTCCTTACTGCAAGTGGAACCGCATCAGCCTGCTTGATGGGATGCCGCATGACGATGGCTTCACGCCGGAAGCCGTCACGGCGGTGCTGGATAACTTGCTTGTGCAGGTCGGGCAGGTCACGGGCCATGCCCTGCCGCGCGGCCGGACAGCGCGCCGTGTGCGCGGATAGGGCGCGCCTGCTGACAGCCTATGAAGCCGCTGTCCTGGCCCTGACGCCGCTGCCCCGCGCCGTGTTCCTGATGTGCCGGATCGACGGACTGACATATCCGCAGATCGCCGGGCGTCTGGCGATCCATGAAACGGTGGTTCCCTGCGCTCTGGCCCATGCGCTGAGTACGATCACGTGGTGCATGGAGGGCATGCGCCCCAACCGGCGCATGCCCTCCATGGTCATCGCGGCGGAAACCGAACTGTTCCGCCGCTACCAGATGCACTGCGTCCGGACGATCAGGGCGCTTGGACCGCTGCGGCGAGAACCACGCGGCGGTTCGAATGGGTATGGTCTGCATCAAAGGGTATGGCGCTGGCTCTGCGGGTGGTGGGGCCGATGGTCCCGTCGCAGGCCACGGCCCGCGCCTCCATCATTCGACGAATGGCTGAGGTCAGGAATGGGCCATTCATCCTGCGCGCAGATGGCCCAATGCCCGTGATCGAACGCCATGACCTGTCTTTCTGCGCCAGCGCGCGGTGCAAACTCTGGCGAAAACAAAGGCCGTTCTGCTCAGCGCTTCGTTCTGCGACTCTCGGCGCATGGCCCATCCACGCAAACAACGAGAGCCCAGCGTCTCCGAGCAGCTTGAAGCGCTGCTGGGTCATCCGTGGCCGACCGGGAGGCCGCCCAAGCATGACCTCTCGGCATGGTCCGTTACCGACGACTGGCCTGATCCAGTACCCGTCACCGACAGCGAAGTCGCCGCGTTCGAACGCTGGTTCGGCGACGTGTTCGATGACCTGTTCGGTCCCGACCCCTAATCCGATTACAAGGAACCTGCCATGACCATACCGCCCACAACCACCGGAGGGCGGGCAGCCCTGTACCTGCGCGTCTCGACCGCGCGGCAGGCCGAACACGATGTCTCCATTCCCGATCAGAAGCGGCAAGGCGAGGCCTATTGCGCTTCGCGCGGCTTCAAGCTGGTGGAGACCTATGTCGAACCCGGCGCTTCCGCCACCAACGACCGCCGCCCCGAGTTCCAGCGGATGATCGAGGCAGGCACCAGTAATCCCGCACCCTTCGATGTGGTCGTGGTCCATTCCTTCTCCCGCTTCTTCCGCGATCACTTCGAACTGGAGTTCTACGTCAGGAAGCTAGCCAAGAACGGGGTCAAGCTGCTCTCGATCACCCAGGAGATGGGTGATGATCCCATGCACGTCATGATGCGCCAGATCATGGCGCTGTTCGACGAGTACCAGTCCAAGGAAAACGCCAAGCACGTCATGCGCGCGCTTAAGGAGAATGCCCGTCAGGGCTTCTGGAACGGCTCGCTTCCCCCCATCGGCTACCGCGTGGTTGCCGCCGAGCAGCGCGGAGCCAAGACCAAGAAGAAGCTGGAAATCGATCCGCTGCACGCCGACACCGTGCGGCTGATCTACCGCCTTGCACTGGAAGGCGACGGCACCACCGGCCAGATGGGCGTCAAGAACATCGTCTCCTACCTCAATGTGCGGCGCATCTTCACCCGCGACGGCGGGCGCTGGGGCATCGGTCAGGTCCACCGCATCCTGACGCGCCGCACCTACATGGGCGAACATGAGTTCAACAAGCGGACCAAGACCAAGGAACTGAAGCCCGTCAGTGAAGTGGTCACCGTGCCGGTGCCGCCGATCATCGACACGGAAACCTTCGATGCCGTCCAGAAGCTCTTGAAGGCGCGCAACCCCAAGGTGATGCCCGCCCGTGTCGTCAGCGGGCCGACCATGCTTACCGGTCTCATTCACTGCGCCAAGTGCGGCGGGGCCATGACCATTCGCACCGGCAAGGGTGGACGCTATCGCTACTACGCCTGTTCGATGAAGGCGCGGCAGGGGCCGACTGCCTGTTCGGGCATGGCGGTGCCGATGGAAAAGCTCGACGACCTCGTTGCCGATCATCTGGAAAAGCGGCTGCTCCAGCCCGAACGCCTCGAAACCATTCTCGCGCATGTGCTCGACCGGCGTCAGGAGCAGAGCCAGCGCAAGCGCGACCACATCGCCGAACTGAGCAAGCGTGCTGTCGAATCGGACCTGCGGCTCAAGCGGCTATACGATGCCATCGAGGCGGGGATTGCTGATCTTGATGACCCGGCGCTCAAGGACCGCATCGACGGTCTCAAGGCCATCCGCGATTCCGCCAAAGCCGATGCCGAACGCGCGCAGGCCATGCTCGACAGTTCAGGGGCGAAAGCGATCACCCCGCAGATGGTGCGCACCTTCGCCAAGGCCGCACGGCAGCGCATTCGCATGGAAGGCGGCGGCTACCGCCGCGACCACTTGCGCGCGCTCGCACAGCGCGTCGAGGTCGCCGAAGGAGAAGTGCGGATAATTGGATCGAAGTCCCGGCTTCTCCAGACATTGCTGGGAAAACCGGGCGTAGGAGCAGTGCCCACTCAAGGACTGAACTGGCGGAGCGGGAGACCGTCGATTAGCCACCCTAACGTACTGATTCTAATAGTGGCAATGAGACCGAAGACGGTCACATGCCATAATTCATACCATATCCTGCAGCGCCTTCGGTAATCTGGCCTTCGCATTGGAAGGCTTGTGTGCGCGCATATTTAGCTCAGAGTTCATGGGGGGTGTCAGGGATCGCCTCACCTTCATTACATTGGCGGATTTCTGCGGGTTTGCGGCATTACTTTTCACCTTACCTATCCATTACCATGTAATCTCAATCTCTCATCACATTGAAGTGTCTAGAAAAGGCGGAATTCTGCCGTTTCTAAAAAAGGTAATGCCAGAGGTAATGAGAGGTAATGTTCGGCACATTACATTTTTAACATGCAAAATCAGTGAGTTATGATCGAATTTCGCGTGATGTAATGAAGGTAATGCGATCCCCGACACCCCCTGCTCCCTTAGGACTTGCAGCCCTAACGCTGCCACATATCCCGATCGCCGGTTCGTTCGCCAATTCGCGTCAGACGCCCACTTGGTTCGAATCCTGACATGTCCGCCATTTTTGGGGACTTCGGCATGCGTTTAGATCGCCGGGTCTGCGTAATTTCCATGCAGAGAGCGAGCAGGCGAGGCGTGGGGGCAAGCGCGGCGCGCGGGGGCTAGGTGGGGCAATCGGGAGATACGTGGATGCAAAAGGGGCCGGAGATCGCTCCCAGCCCCTCCGGACGGCCCCGCAGACCGGTCACCCCGCGATGGTCACCTCGCCCAAAGCCTGAGCCTTGCTGCTGCACCCTAACAAGCACCGAGCGGGCAATGCGTGACGCTTATCGATTAGCCGATCCAGTCCAGCGCCCAGCCATTCTCGGTTCCGCCATCGCACCGCCTCGCGCCAAAGACATCGACTAAGCAAGATTTCCATGCGGTGTTTGCCGCCTAGAAGAATGATCACAGCCTGGTCCACGGACAGGGGATAAGGATCCCTCGGCATCGAACCTTCACGCCTCATAAGATTGGGGCGAAAGGAATCGTCACAGCAAAGGGACAGGTAATCGAAGATCTTGGGGGAGAAGAGACCTTGTGCATCCGAGCATATGTGAGCAATGAAGCTTCTTCAACGCATGAGCTGGAGGTTGCGCATGGATGTTAAAGAAGCGATCTCAATCGCAAAGAGTTATATCGCTGATGTATTCGCAGACGAAGGCGTTTTTAACATTGGCTTGGAAGAAGTCGAATTCAACGGCCCAAAATGGGAAGTGACAATAGGTTTCTCCAGAAAATGGGACAAACCTCCGCGCAATCCATTTTCTTCTCTAGCGTCGGTCGAACAACCTGATTTACGCGCAATCAACCGCACTTACAAAATAGTTGAGGTAGATGACGAAACTAAAGAAGTCTTAGGAGTTCGGAACCGTGTAGGTCTAGTGTGAGCAGGATACTGATCGACGCCAACCTCTTATGCCTAATTGTTGCGGGGTTTAGCGCTCCAAAGGCCATTGGTCGGCATAAAAGGCTTAAAGCATATGGTGTCGAAGATTTTGAACGCGTTAGGGAGCTAATCACACCTTTCGACAAGGTCATCACTTGCCCTCATATTCTGACGGAAACGTCAAATCTGCTCGCAAATACCAACGACGTGGAAAAGCGCGATCTGTTGGAAGGGCTAAAGGTCCTGCTCCAAAATATGGAAGAGGTGAGGCCTCCATCTCTGTTGGCTTGCGATCATCAGGCCTATCATCGGCTCGGCCTAACCGACGCGGTATTGTTATCCATGGAACTGTCAGGAGCACCGCTATTAACAGCCGATCTAGATCTTATGCTAGCAGCCTCAAAAGAAGGGCGAAAAGCAATCAACTACAATTGGTATCGCGATGCTGGCAATCAAATCTATTAGATTCATTAAATCGATTCACAGTCACGTTACCCCAATCCTCATGGATTATTGGCGCGCCCCGGTCCCCCGCTAATCGACGGGGCAATTTCATCAACCGGCAGGCAGCTGCATCGCGATGGCCGGCCGTTCGAACTTCACCGCCTCCACGCCCAGCCAGTCGTTGACCTCGAGCATGCGCTGCTGGATCGGAATGATCTCCATCTCGTAGAAGACGGCCGCGGCGTCGGTGACGTTGCCGAAGCCGCCGGTGTTCTTCGGCACGATGCCGAGCAACTGAGGCGGCACGCGGTGCGCGGCGAGCAGATCCTGCGCGGTCACGTCCTTGATATTGAGGAACTCGTCCTTCGCGCCCACCTCGGCGATCGGGATCACCTTGACCCCGTTTTCCTTGCCCTTGGGGATATGCAGGTAGAGGTTGCGGAAGTTGCCCGGCCCCTTGGCATCGCGCATCGCCTTGCGGATCATGTCGCTGTCGGCGTTCTCCAGCATTTCCTCGGAGATATAGAGGATGAAGCCCGCATGGCTGCCGTTGAGGTAGTAGCGGCGGCGAAACAGGGTCGCGCTCTCGTTGAGCAGGCCCGACTGCAGCGCCGAGAGGTACTCGGGCATGCCGTAGATCTCCTGCATCGGATCCGGCTCGAGCAGCTGATGCACGCGCCCCGCCGCGAACTCCTTCGCATCGGACAACGACCAGGTCCTCGGCGCCCAGAAGTACTGCCCAGACTTGAGCCCCTTGCGCATGTAGGCGGCGGGCAGCGGCGTGATCGCCAGCGCCTTGCCGCCGATGCTGTCGAGCCGCTCGAGATAGGCATTGCCCATGATCAGCCAGTCAAGCGCCCAGCGCGCAAAGTCCGACCGGCTGAAAATCTTGCCCGGCACGAAGCTCGCCGCCAGCAGGTTGCGCTTGAACAGGATCGCGCTCTGGTGATGCGGCGCCATGCGGTAGGCCCGGCCGAGCCCGGCCAGCGAGATCGGCGGTTCGTACCACTTGCCGTTGTGCGCCACCTCGAACAGGTCGAAGATCTCGCGCCGGTCGATCACGCTTTCCGGATCGCCGAAGGTGAAGGCCTGCGCCGAGGGGACGGCCCCGCTGTCGTTCGCCGCCATCGGCAGCGTCGTCTGCTCGGTCATTTCAGGAAATCTCCACGGTAGAGCCCCCGCCGACAGGTTCGGTGATGTCGAGCGGTTCGAAGAAAAGGGCGTGCATGATCGCCCAGGCCAGATCGGCATGGCCAACGCCCCCGGCGCGGCTCGCCACGTATGTCACTTGCGTGCCGCCCTTGGTGATCTCGGGCCGGATCGCCATGAAGGCCTGCATCACGTCCAGCCATCCGGCGTCGAACTCCAGGCGGCCGGTGCTGATGACGTTCTTCGCCTTCAGCACCATGCTCGTCTTGGTCTGGACCGAGTAGGTGATCGCCTGCGCCATCGGGAACCACTTGGACACGAGCTGGTGGACGGCCTTGCCGGCGCCAGTCGTATCGATGCCGATGCGCGTGACATTGTACTTGGCGGCCATTTCCTTGATCGCGTCAGCCTGCCCCTGAAAGTCCCTGCCCTTCAGGCGCTTCTTCTCCAGCACGCGGAACTTGCCGCCGGGCCTGGTCGGCGCGGCGACGGCGACCAGCGCGGCATCGTCGCCCGTCCCGCTCTCGCTGGCGTTGGGATCGTAGCCGATCCACACCTCGCCCGCGTAGGGCCGCAGGGCATAGGGCTGGTAGTCCTTCCACACGTCCCAGCTGTCGACCATGCAGCGGCGCATGATCTGGAACGGGAACATGGACTGGCTGTCGTCCAGGAAGATGCAGCGGAACAGGTTGTCGAATTCATCGAGCGCGTACTCGAGCTGCAGCTCCTCCACGTCGACCAGGTCAAAGCCCCCGGCGATCGCGTCGAAGACGGTGACGATCTGGCGCCAGATCCCGTCCGTGCCCAGCGCGCCGCCCTTCAGCGCGTCATGCCCGACGTCGATCTTGATCCGGTCGGCCTTGGCGCGGCGGCGGTTGAACCGGTCGCCCGTCCACATCGGATAGGCCTCGTGCGCCAGCGTCGAGGGTGTCGAGAACAGCGTGCGCGTGTACTGCTTCTGGGTCGCCATCGCGCTGGCGACCTTGAACAGCTCCTCGAAGCCGTAGATCCAGAAGCACTCGTCGATGATGACGTCGCCGTGATAGCCCTGCGCCGTGCGGTAATTGGTGCCGAGGAAGTACAGCTCCACCGGCTCGAGGACTTCGCCCTCCTCGCCTTCGCCGCGCTGGATCACGATGGGATCGCCCTTCAGCGTGATCCCGCAGACCTTCTGCACCCACTGGACGATGTAGTTGCGGAAGATGTTCGCCTGGGCGCGGCTTGCCGAAATGAAGATCTGGTTCTTGCCGGCCTCAAGCGCGACCAGCAGGCGCTCGCGGGCAAAGTACCAGGTCGCGCCGATCTGGCGTGACTTCAGGATCATGCGCGTGCGCAGGCTGGTCGTGTTCAGCCAGACCGACTGATGCCCAAACAGCGAGCTGCGCATGTCCTCGCGTAGCTTGTCGGCCATCTCGGGCGTGATCAGGTTCTTGGTCTTCTCCTTCTTGGCGTTGGTCGCCTTGGCCCCGTTCGCCCGATCGGGATTGAGGTCAGCCTCGTTGCCGCCGTCGACGTACTTCGCGACCCGCGCGAGCCGCTCGAACTGGCGGCCAAGCAGGTCGATCTCCTTGAAGTCGCCGCCGGTTTTCCTGTCCTTGGCCAGAAGCTGCAGGTAGCGCTCGAGAGTACCCTCCTCGGCGCGCATGATCGCGGGGGCATCGTCCCACTTGTGCCGGGTCTTCCAACTCGAAACGGTCGAATAAGGCAGGTCCAGCTCTTCGGAGATCTGGCTTACCGTCCAGCCCCGCCAATAGAGCGATCGCGCTTTCGTGCGCTGCGCGACGATCGCGGGTACGCGCGCCTCATCGCCGCCGCCATCCATGCCGGCGCCGTCCTGGTCCTCGGTTTCGATCTCGGCCGCCAGCGTCATGACCGCCACGCTATGGGCGATCTGCCGCCCCGGCTAAGGGGCTGCGGTTGTAAGCCCCGCCCTTCACAACGCGCCCGCGTTGCGAAGAAGCCTGCATGCCTGTCCTTTGGCGTTCATCAAGTCGGTGCGTTCCCGCCAGGCGCAAGATCCGACCCGCAAGACGACAGACCCAAGGACCGGAGCTTACCAATGGCGAAGACGCGATTTTTCCGAGTGGCCCTCGAAGGCGCCACCACCGATGGGCGCCAGATCGAGCGCCAGTGGCTGACCGACGCCGCCGAGACGTACAACCCGGAAACCTACACGGCCCGGGTCAACATGGAGCACATCCGGGGCTTCAGTCCGGAAGCGCCCTTCAACGGTTACGGCAGCATCGTCGCGCTGAAGACCGAGGAAGTCACGGTCAAGCTTGGCGGCAAGGACGTGAAGCGCCTCGCCCTGTTCGCCCAGATCGACGCGAACGACCAGCTCGTCGCGATCAACCGCAAGGGCCAGAAGCTGTTCTCCTCGATCGAGATCGCGCCCGAATTCGCGGGCACCGGCAAGGCCTACCTCGTCGGCCTCGCCGTCACCGACAGCCCGGCCTCGCTCGGCACCGAAATGCTGCAGTTCGCGGCCAAGCAGGGCGACAATTCCCCGCTCGCCCACCGCAAGCAGGACAAGGCCAACCTCTTCACCGCCGCCGAGGAAGTCTCGATCGAGATCGAGGAAGCGAAATCGGTCGATCCCGACCCCACCGGCATCTTCGCCTCGATCAAGGGCATGCTCGACAAGATGACCGGCCAGAGCGGCGGCCAGCAGGCCCAGCAACACGCGCAGGAACAGCAGCAGGAAGAACCGAACGCACCGCAGGCGGACGGCAACGCCCTTGCCGCCTTCGGCGTCATGATCGGCCAGCTTTCCACCGCCGTGCAGGCATCGACCAGGGAAACCCGCGAACAGGTCACCAAGCTCACTGCCGACCTCGCCGCGCTGACCACCAAGGTCGAGGCAGCCCCGGCCGGCACCTTCACCCAACGCGAACTGGCGCTTGGCGGCGGCGAGAACGCCGTTCGCACCGACTGCTGATCCACCCTCCCATCGCCCGCGCATCCCAGCCCTCCCACATTTGAGGACCTACCCATGAAGAACAGCACCAGGGCCAAGTATCTCGGCTTCGTGTCGCAGATCGCGATGCTCAACAGCGTCGATCCGGCGATTGCGTCGAGCGCCAAGTTCACCGTCGATCCCTCGGTCCAGCAGAAGCTCGAAGAGCGCATGCAGGATACGAGCGAATTCCTGTCCAAGATCAACGTCGTGCCCGTCGACGAAATGTCGGGCGCCCTGCTCGGCCTCGGCGTTTCGGGCACCATCGCAGGCCGCGCCGACACCGCCAATGCCGAAGAGCGCAAGGGCATCGACCCCACTGCGCTCGACAGCCGCGAGTACACCTGCAAGCAGACCAACTTCGACGTCGCGCTCAGCTACGCCAAGCTGGACATGTGGGCGAAGTTCCCGAACTTCGAGACCATGTGGCGCGACGTGGTCCTCAAGCGCCAGGCCCTCGATCGCATCCTGATCGGCTTCAACGGCACCAGCGCTGCCGCTTCGACCAACCGGGCGACCAATCCGCTGCTGCAGGACGTCAACATTGGCTGGCTGCAGAAGATGCGCAGCGAAAACGCCGCGCGCGTCATGACCGAAGTGGTCGCTACCTCGGGCAAGGTCACCTACGGCGCTGGCGGCGATTACGAGACACTCGACGCGCTGGTCTGGGATGCCAAGGAATCGATGCTCGCCGAATGGGCGAAGAACGATACCGAGCTGGTCGTGATCGTCTCCGGCGATCTGCTGCACGACAAGTACTTCCCGATGATCAACAAGACGGAAGTACCGACCGAGCAGATCGCCCGTGACATCATCACGTCGACCAAGCGCCTCGGCGGCCTGCCCGCGATGCGCGTGCCGGGCTTCCCGAACGGCACGGTCTTCATCACCCGGCTCGATAACCTCTCGATCTACTACCAGGACGGCAAGCGCCGCCGCCTGCTGCTCGACGAGCCCAAGCTGGACCGCGTGACCGACTACAACTCGTCGAACGAGGCCTACGTGATCGAGGATCTCGAATACGCCTGCCTCGTCGAGAACATCGAGGAATACGTCGCCCCCTAACTGATACCCGAGAGGCTTTGACCGGGTGACCCGCCGGGACCGGCATCATCTGCGAGCCAAGAGAAAAAAGGCGGTTGGTCCCATGGCCGCCTTCCCTTCCCCCTCCCAAGGCGCCTGTGACGGGCCTGAAAAATGGGAGGGGGCAAGGTTCCCAACCTGAAGGAGCCCCGCCATGGTTTCACCCGCCCGAGCCAACTTCCAGCGCAAGCTCGCTGCCATGACCGCAGGCCGTCCCGCACAGGGCGCCCGCGCTATGCCAACCGATGGCCCGGTCGCCAGTGAGTACCAGCTGCTCCTCGCCGCCCTCGGCCAGGACCTGAACACGCTCAGCAACACCCAGTCGACCGAGCGCAAGATCGAGGCCAAGTGCGATATGATCGCGAACTACCGGCCATGGGTCGAAGGCGCGGCCGATGCCGGTGCCGGCGCGCAGGACGAAATCGTCTCGACCATGCTGGTCTGGGCGATCGACGTGCAGGACTGGCCGCTCACGCTCAAGCTCGCGCACTACGTCCTCGGCGCGGGCATCGAACTTCCCGAACGCTACAAGCGCACGCCTGCCACCCTCGTCGCTGAGGAAGTGGCCGAGATCGGCGTGAAGTCGCCCGGCACCGTCCCGCTCCATGTGCTGCAGGACGTCTCCCAGCTGGTGGTGGAAGCCGACATCTTCGACCAGGTGCGCGCCAAGCTGGAAAAGGCCCTCGGTCTCGATTTCAAGGCCAAGGCCGAGGCGTTCGAACCCGGCGCCGAGAATGCCGTGGCCGGCGGCAAGCCCGCCCTGCTCTCAGCCGCACTGACGCACTTCGAGCGCGCCCTCGCATTGCATGACAAGTGCGGCGTCAAGAAACTGATCGAAGGCATCGAGCGCGAGCTGAAGCAGCTTGCCGACGCTGCCGGATAACGAGCTGCGCCACCCGCGCCGGGGGGCGGAAAAGGACTGGAGGCATCTGCTGCAAGGTCCGTTTCCCCACCCCCCACTTGAATGAAGGAACCGACGATGTCGTTCATCGCCCTGCCGCCCGATCCCGCCTCGCCTGACGGGTCCACCGTGGAAGGCGATGGCTGGTACCCGGCGATCGACCGCAACAAGATGCGTGATGCCCTTCGCATCAGCACGATCGTCACCGACACGCGCCTGGTCGCGGCTATTATGGGCGGGCAGCTGACGATCGAGCGCGAACTGGTCAACTGGCGCGCGGCGCGCGAGGACGAAGGTGCAGCCGCCATGACCGAGGTGGAGCCGACCCGCACGGTCGGTGGCGAGCATCGCCTGTCCGTTCTCTACACCCGCGCCGTGCGCTTCGCCGCCGCTGCCGAACTGGCAGAGTTGCACCGCGACCTGACTGCGACCGAGGACGGCCAGGCACGCGCCGATACCGAGGCTACGACTGCGCAGGAGTATCACCGCCTCGCCACCAATGCCGTGCGCGATATCCTCGGCACCGGCCGCGTGGCCGTGGAGCTGATCTGATGAAGCTCTGCCGGGACTGTAATCATCGTTGGGGCCAAAACGGATGCTCGGCGGTTCGAGGCGTATCGATTGATGTCGTTACCGGCAGGATAAGGGCGAATTGGCCCGTAAACGCAACGGCAGAGCGCAGCGGACATCGAACGCTTCTCACGCGGCGATTGAAGTGTGGACCGGACGGGATGTTCTTTGAGCCGATCCCCAAACCAAAAGGTCCCGCTCCGATGGTGACGCGATGACCCGCACTGCCACCGCACAACAAGGCGACACGCTCGACGCGATCTGCTGGCGCGAACTGGGCACGACCGAAGGCAACGTGGTCGAAGACGCGCTCGCGCTGAATGAAGGCCTCGCCGCCGCCGGCACCGTCCTGGCCGAAGGCACCGTCGTCACCCTGCCGGATCCGCCATCGGCTGCCGCCGCGACACTCGAAACCGTGAACCTGTGGGACTGAGCCGATGAAGAAGCCCGCTTCCCTGCGCGCCGCGATCGCCGCCCTACTGCCCGACATAGCACGCGATCCGGACAAGCTTGCCATGTGGGTGGAGCGTGGCCGGGTGCGCGCACCGCAGACCGTCCAGCGCGGCTTCGCCTGGGAATATGAACTCACCCTCGTTGCCGAGGACTACACGCACGATCCGGCGGTAATCTTCTTCCTCGTTGTCGAATGGCTGCGCGACAACCAGCCTGATCTGCTGGCAGCCAACACCGATGGCTTCGCGTTCGAGGTCGACGTGATCGACGACAAGACGTTCGACGTGAAGATCACGCTGCCCCTGCGCGAAATTGTGACGGCGCAGCAGCTCGCCGAAGGCTGGCAGCTGGAAGTGCTGGCCGAACCCGTGCCCCACTTCCCAGACGCCGTCCCGCTGCGGGGCAATCAAGGTCCGATCACCTCGATCTGGGTCCAGTCCGACGAAGGCACCTTCCAGGTCGCCCCCGACGAGTAAACCGCCATGGCCGAAACCTTCGCCGAGATGGAGTCCTACTTCGCCGCCTATCTCAACCGGCTGAGTCTTGCCCAGCGCCGCAAAGTGTATCGCAAGATCGGTATGGAACTGCGCAAGGCGAACGCCAAGCGCATCGCCGCCAACGTCCAGCCAGATGGTTCACCGATGCAGGCGCGAAAAGCGCGCCCTCGCATGAAGGACGCCAAAGGCAGGATCCGCCGATCGGGCAAGATGTTCCGAAAGCTGCGCCAGGCGAAGAACCTGAAGGTCCGCACGGCGGCCGAGGGCGTGTCGGTCGGCTACGAAGGCTCTGTCGCGCACACCGCCCGCATCCATCAATATGGTTTACGGGGTTTTGTGGGGCGTACTATCGACGACAGGATTGTGCGCGCCAAGTACCCGGCCCGTGTCTTGCTTGGCTTCGGTCCGGACGAGCTGGAACAGATCACCGACCTCGCGCTCGGCCTCCTTCATAAGTGATGGATGCTGGATAATATGGCAAGCACACG
This sequence comes from Novosphingobium sp. KN65.2, assembly GCF_001368935.1. NCBI lineage: Bacteria > Pseudomonadati > Pseudomonadota > Alphaproteobacteria > Sphingomonadales > Sphingomonadaceae > Novosphingobium > Novosphingobium sp. KN65.2. The sequence continues at coordinate 146,908 of NZ_CCBH010000143.1, read as the reverse complement.
CACGCGCGATGAACTCCGATCCAACGCGGTGGAAAATACCATCACTCTTGTGAGGTGGATAGGTTGGACTCAACTTTCAATGGCATCAGTGATCCGCGCCATTTTAACTTCGATTAGGCGTGAAGCGCCATTCCCGCTGGGATAAAACTTTACCGATCTAAATTGATCTGAGACTCTCTCAATCTTATTAAATACAGTTCGGTAAGTTCCGTTCATATCGACCAAGATGGTGACATCACCTCTGGAAATGGCGTCTTCATAACCAGCGAACGATAATTCACGGAAGTGCGCATGGGCACCCGCTTTATCACTCGGATCGATTCTGACTGCTCCGCATTCCTCATTGGCATGAAAAAGGGTGCTGAAAATGACTTCCCCACTACGCAGAGTGGCCAACAACCTATATTCGACCTCAAAATCAAAAGCAGGCGTGTTCCCCACGTTTCTCCAGTCACAATTGATAATTGCGGAAAATGGAGGGTTACTAGCGGCACTCAATTCCAGTCTTATGCCATCATTGGCAAGGTAGGCTTTGGTCTGAGCTTCTCCCATCCGTCGGGAAATATTATTGGCCTGGTAAGTCAAACCGATGGCGGCAAATACACCAACAAGGCTCAAAGTGCCCACGACGCCACTAACCCATGCCCACGTCGCGCTTACGGATGCCGCATCGGCGGCTTTCCATTGAGCGCACAAATCGGAATACCTGCGATCATCGCCAGGCTCGCATGGCTCTGTCTGCCTGTCGGGGCTGTGCGATCGTTCAGCTTCTTGGCGATACGTGGCCGCGATACTTTCAAGCCTGTCGGCTATTTCAGCCTGAGCCTCAGCCTGTTTACGTTCACTGGCAAGATTGGGGTGATCTGCGCCAACTAGGATTAGTCCTGCAAGTGCACAGAAGAACAGCCGATAAACTCTAGACATTTTATTCGCAACACCGACGTAAGTTAGTCCCAGCCCATCTTTTTCATGATATTCTGATAGGAGTCCATCATGCCGACATGCGCCGGCGATCTTAATATGGCCGGCCTAGGTGACGGATCGGCTTTTCGGCTCGCCTTTGAGCATCCCGGCTACAGAAATCCCTATTTCATGATTCTCGAACGGACCCGGCTCAGGGGAGGTCGTGCAGGCGTGCGTACCGCTCAGAAGACGTTTCGCCGCATGAAAATTTTCCGCCGCGCTCGTTCATCCAGCGGCAGGAGCGCACGGCCGCATCGTGGACCCGGTCGCCCCATGCCTCGACTTCGATGTTGTAGGCTTCTCGCGCGATCTCATCGGTCGCGATCTCGGTGGTCGGGCGGGGCTTTGCCTGCTGAGACTGCTCAACGTCCGCCGCAGGCGGGAATTGCGGTCGTATCCTGCCCGTCGTGACGCAGCCGCTCACAAGCAAGGCGCACGCCAGCATCGTCGCTGTCCCCGGGAGCCGGGCGTTCCACTGCATCATGGTAGTCGTCCTCCTGGGCGCGCTGCGCCCGGTCATCCTTGAGCCGCTGATCGGCCGCACGGGCGTCGGCCTTGGCCTGTCCTTGGAGCGCCTCGAGGTCAGAGGCTGCGCGATCCTTCTTCACGGCATCCGCCCGGATCGCGCTGACAGCCAGCGTGAAAACGGCAACAACGAGCAGGCAGAGCGCGAAGCCCGCGATCCATGGAGCGGCCTTTGTGCCTGCGCTTCGGGAAAGCCCCAGGCCAACAAGGCAGCGAGCGATCCAAGCGAACAGCATCAGGCCGCGAGGCCCGGCAAATACTGCACCCGCCCACCGCGCCGAACGGCAGTCAGCTCCATGTTACGCTGGCGGTGCGCGTTGAAGCTGGCATGGATCCAGCCATTCTCGCCGAATTCATAGATGAGCTGATCGTAATCTAGATTGTGCCAGATCCACTTGAACACGATGATGTTTGACTGGCCAAGAACCCGAAAGTCCGCCGCCTCGCCATTACAGTGCTGGCTCGTCTTGGATCCGCCGATCGCAATGTTGAGCTGCGGGCAGCGGTAGCCGCTGCTCACGATCACCGGGCTGTTGAAGTGCGCCCGCACCGGTTCGAGGACATGGACGCACAGTGCCTTGAGGTTAGCCACGACTTCAGGCGACGGGCTATTGTCGATGCCGACGCGGGCAGCAGTTTGCGAGCGGACCATCTCCTCGAGCGTGAAGTGTTCTGACAGTTGCATCGGGTCAGTCCTTTCGGGTGGGCCGTCGCGTGTAGGCATGGGTGCGCAGCAGCGGGCAGTGCGGGTCGATCTCGCGGGCGCGGGCATGAAAGTGAAGCGCACGCCAATAACCAAATGCAGCGCCAGCGCAGGAAACCAAGACGATCAGGACGAATGGCCAGGTCATGCGGCACCGTCCTTGCCATCTTCCCTCAACCCGAGACGGCGACGGAAGACGGTCTGAAGGGCATCGAGGGCGAAAGCGAACCCCAGCGCACCCAGAACCATGGTGAAGATAACTACGCCCCAGTCAGGCCAACCCTTGAGCCTCCCGACTCCCACCGCGATGGTTGCAAACGCCGGCAGGGCCGAGAATTCAGAGAATATCAGCCAGCGCCGCTTGCGTTCCCACAGGCCCAGCGCGGCCGGGTCTGCCGGTGGTTCCGGCGCCACGCCATAGAGCAGCCAGCCCAAGCGGGCGCCCACCATGGCCATGCTAGCCAAAAGCGAGCAGATCCAGAGAACGACGTCTTCAAGTTTCATGGCAGCACCGATCAGATTTCATTGCCCGCGTCAGGCATCGAAAGAGCTTCCGCGAGAAGCTGCCTTGCATATTCTTCGGTGTCCGGAGCCGGGATACGCTCCCCCTCCTCATCCACCTGGTCTTCAGGCAGGAACTGCGGCAGCGCCACCATCTGGCCCTCAATCGACCAGAGCCGCTCGTCCATCTTCCGAGTGGGATGAAATTCATGCCGCCCTTCGTGCATCTGCGTCAGCAGCACGTTGAGCACGTCGACATCAGAGTGATCCGGGTCCGGCATGACGACTTTGTACATGCCGCCAACACGATATTCGTTCTCGCCCGTCTGTTCGATTTTCATGCTAAACCCCTTGCCTAGCCGTTTCGCGACTTGTTGAAGAAACTGATGGTTTTCGCGGCACCCAGCCTGTTCTCGAAATAGATCTTCCCATCGGACCCCACGAATACGTTCATCTTGTCTACGGGGCCGGTCGCGCCCGTGGGGATGCCTGTCTGGAAGCTGATTGCGGAGAGAACAGTCGTGCGCGGTGTGCACAGCGGCGACGCGTTTGCCCGATAGTTGAAGTCGCCAGACGCCTGCGCCGTCAGTTCGACCCAGACGTCCATGTTGCCCGTCGGGTTCGGGGGCGTGAAAGACCAAACCGTGTCATTCGCGAGCGTAACGGCCCCCGAGCAAGCCGACTTGACCAGCATTCGCGCTAGGCGATCAACGATGAAGGCAAATGTCAGATCAGTGTTCGACACATAGCCCGCGAACATATGGCCGGTACCGCCACCGTGTGCCTGATACTGCGCTACGGTGGGCTTGGCCGGTTGCCCGGTCCCGGTGCGCACGCTGTAGGCGAAAAAGACCGTACATTCCTCGCCCGCCTTCGCACCCGCCGCCTGGAACATCCCGGTGCATCCGGCATCTGCGTGGCCGCGCACGCCAAAGCTGTCGCCGTTAGTGTTGGAGTTCCCGCTGTTCTTGTAAGCGGTGCCGATAACACCAGTCAGTGAGCCATCGTGGTCACTTCCATCAATGCTTTCGGCGAAACCGTAAATCGCGCGATAATTGCCATCTCCTCCGTTCCCAGCGACACGTCCCTTCATCCCGCGAACAACATCGACGATCGAGCCTTGGTTGGAAACTAGATCGAAGGAATAGGCGCGCGCTTCGAGTTCAGCCGGCGACCCGGGAACGTGTTCAAGGTAGCCTTCGATATGGATCGCGTATTGGCGAGTGCTCGCCGTGGCGGCAATGTTGCCCATCTTGCGATAATCATGCACCCGCACAGTCCGGTTGGACTGGACCGAAGATTCTGGCAGGCTGACCGTGCCAGAGGTCAGGACTACCCCAGGCATACCCGCCGGAAGCACAATTGCCCCGTCGCGCCGCCAGCTTACCGCTTTCGAACCGACCGAAAGACTGTCCGCGACGAGATTGGAATAATCGCCATCCGGAACGACAACAGTCCCTCCGATCGAGGGAAGCTCATCGATCGCCGCCTGAAACGCCGCCAGTAGGTTCCCCGCCGTGTCGCCGCTCACCGCGCCCTTGTCACAAACAGAGAGCGATTCCTTCAACTTCGCTTCGACGGTCCTGCCAACGTATCCGATGCGGCCGGCGCCTTGCTCCGCTGCCAATGCCTCGCCGCTAAGGACAGTCCTGACGAAGTCCGATCCGGATGCTGTGCGCAGGTAGACCTCGACAATGCCCGGCGTGACGGTCGAAACGGCGAAACCCTGACCTTCCGCAGTCGCGGCTTCGCCCTCCGCCTGACTGGCAAAGGCGGTCAGAGCCGCGGCGGCCTCGGACAGGGCGACGTAAGGCCCCGCAAGCTTGTCGACGAAGGGCGCAGCTGCGGTGCGCCGGGTCACGCCACCCTTGACCACAGGCATGGTCTCGGTGCCGTCCACGTCCTCAGTCGCGAGGGGATCAAGATTCGTAATCTTTGCCATGCGCTATGATGCCAATCCGATTGCAATCCAGTGGAGAGTGAGAACGCCCGAGGTTCCGTTTGTAAGGTTGCACTCAATGAGCGATGCGGCACCAGCAGCCGGATAAGCGCGGATCGTTTCGGACGAATTCACGTCCGTTGTCCCGCCGCCCTGGAAGACGCCGTAGCAGATCGAAAATGGAGCCTCGAAACTGTCGGTGGTCGCCGTCTTCGCCGCGACATCCTTCTTTCCCCAGTTCACGCGGAAAGTCTGGCCCAATGCGGGAACCGGGATGTCGAGATGACCCTTCGCGGCGAACGTCGCGGTACTGGCCTGGGCGTCGATCGCGTCCGACAAGGTGCTGTCATCCGCTTCCCTCGTGACCGCTTCGGCGGCAATGGCGGCGCTGATCGGGGCAAGCAGGGCATCAAGCCGCACGCCCAGTTTGGCCGGGGTGACGATCTTTTCATCATCCGCCTGAGCATCGACTTCATCCTGGGTGGCGATCTCGGCTACGCCTCGGGTCTCCTCCGTGGCGGGTGGCCATGTGAATATCGCGTCGCCGAAAGCGATGCTGCCGGCGAAGTCCGACGCAAAGACGATATCTTGCACAAATAGCGCGAAGGCCAGACCAGCCTTTGTCTGAACCGGCGTTTCCTGCGTGTAGGCAGCAAAGAGCGTACCGTCATCCAGGTACAGCGCGAAGCCGGTAGCTTCCCACACCTCAGCAGAGGTGTCGTAAGCGGTCAGATGAACAATGTTCGGTGCAGCGGCAAGACCGGACTGGATATCCAAACGCTTGAATTCGCCTGGCAGGGCCGTGAGCGTGGGCGCAAAGTCGAAGGGCGTAGCCGTCAGCCCCAGCTCAGCGATGACGGTAGGGTCGGATCCGGATGCGGCCTGCACGGCAGCGAGGCCCGCGTCGGTAAGCTGCAGGACAAGCGGGTCCATCAGGCAGTCTCCAGGTAATCGGCCCCGTCCTCGGTCAGGATCGGCTCACCGTCTTCGGTCTGCAGGACGAGCGACCAGTCCCGGCTTGTGTCATGTTCTGCGTGGTAGTCAGCGCGGTGAAGCGATCCGGCCATTCCGCCGGCGGCCATGTAGATCTTTGCCTGCGCTTCCAGGGACTGCACGAAATCGAAGTGCGCGCGTAGCGGCTTGGCCGCGGCGACGTCGCGAATGATGGCGTCAGCCGTCTCCGGTGTCAGAAAATCGACAGGAATCTCGAGCGAATTCGCACGTACCTCGAACGTGTGTGGTTCGCGGGCCGGGCTTGTCTCCCACCATTCGACAATGGAGAGCAGTGGATGGAACCGGGCGAGAACCTGCTCGACCGCAGCGCGCGTACCCTTGATCTGGTGAAAGGGGATCGCCCCGGCCACGGCAGCACGCTTTTCCGCTTCCGTCCAGGTCGTGTCCCAATGGCTGATTGCCAATCCCCACGCGAGGAAGGGCAGGTCTTGGGCAGGGCAGGTTGCCGGATCCCAGCTCCTGCCGACCTTCGACAGATCGATCTTCGCGAGCATGGCCTCTTCAAGCGCACGCTCAGCCGCCGTGGCGTTGGTGGGAAGCAGGCTCACAGTTCGGTCCCCGCGATCGAGACGGTGACGGACGTCGGATTGCCGACCTGCGAGGAGGAAATCGGTATATCGGCCAGAGGCTGGATCAGTTCGACGCGCTGGACGTTGCCGACGTGAAGCGCGGCGATCAGCGCCGAGCGGGCGATGTCGCGGTCCAGTTTGCGTACCTCAGCCAGATGCGCGTCAAGCGCATCCTGCGCGGTCTGCAGGATCAGCGCCTGGTCGGGACCGGCAAAGACGTAGAGCTGCGCCTCGATCGGGAAGTCAACCAGCTCGGCCGCCTGCACCGTGACATGGTCGGTAAGCGGGCGGACGTCGCCCTGCAGCACGGTATCCACCGCCTCGAGCACCTCGGCCGAGGGGACGCCATCACCGCTGCGCGCCATCACGGTCACGACCACTTCGCCAGGCGTGGGCGAAACGGCAGTGGCATCGCCCACGTCGCCATGGGCCGAACGGGCATGATAGACGTAGGCCAGTTCGGGACCGGCCACCGAGAAGCTATGCGGGGCAAGCTGGATGCGCTGGCGAAAGGCACTGTCGCTTTCCATGACGGCGGCCTCGGTCTCGGTCGCCTCAGTGATCGTGAGGCGCGGGACATCGTAAAGCGCTGCCAGCTGATCGAGGTTGCTGCCCTTGGCAAACGCCAGCAGCATCCCGCGCGCGGCATCGTTGCAGGCCTGGGCCAGCACCAGCTCATCGTAGCTGTCCGCCTCGAGCAACTTCATCGCCGGGTCGCTCTCCAACAGTGCGGAGAACGCCGGGTACTGCGCTATCAGGCTCGCCAGCTTGGCGGCAAAGCGCGTCTCGAAGCTGGGCTGATCGACCAGCGTCGGCGCGGGCAGCACCGATAGATCGACGGCGGGGGAGGAAGCGATGGATCCGACCATGGGGCAAGCTATCGGCCAGCCCACGGCTATTCTGCCACCCGTGCGCGTTGTGAAAGCGGCGTCCTACAACCCCAGCGGGTGGCGGGTTTTCTCGGCATCGGCATTTTCGCTGCCATGCGAACCCCACAGGACACGCCTACCGATCCCGACGCGCTGCTGCGCTATGTGACGATCGCCTCGGTCGACCTTGCCGCCGCGCGCTGCACGGTCACGATCGATGAAGGCGTGGAAAGCCCTCCCCTGCCCTGGCTGGCGCCGCGCATGGGCGAGATCAGCGCCTGGCTGCCGCCGAGCGTGGGCGAGCAGGCCCTCCTGCTCTGCCCCGGCGGCGAGATCGGCGCGGGCATCATCGTGGGCGCCCTGCCCAGCACTGCCAACCCTGCGCCGATCGACGAACCGGTCGCTTTGATCCGCTTCAAGGACGGCGCGAGCCTCTCCTACGATCCCGATGCGCACGAGCTGCTGCTGCAGCTGCCTTCGGGCGCCACCACTGTCCTCGCCTCCGATGGAGGGATCGACGTGATCGGCGACATCAATCTCACCGGCAAGCTCACCGCCAGCGATGATGTAGTCGCGGGCGGGATAAGCCTGACCGGCCACAAGCACGCCGGAGTCCAGTCGGGCGCCAGCCAGTCCGGAACGCCAGTATGAGCGGCGAAAGTCTGACCGGCATGGCCCGCGATACAGGCGCTGCGCTTTCGGGCGACGAGCACCTGGTGCAGTCGATCGGCGACATTCTCACGACCCCGATCGGCAGCCGCGCGATGCGCCGCGACTATGGCTGCCTGCTCTTCGACCTGCTCGACCGACCTACCAACCGCGCCACCCTGCTCCTTTGCACCATGGCGATCGCCACCGCCCTTTCCCGCTGGGAACCACGCATCGCGGTCAAGCAGGTCACCTTCGACGGCGACCTCTTCTCCGGACAGGCCAATGTCCTGATCACCGGCAACCGCACTGACGTTGCCGGAAACGCTCTCACCCGCCTGACCATCCCGCTCACCCGATAGGAGCCGCACCATGCACGGCATCAAGACCAACATCCTTACCACCGGCACCCGCGCGATCGCGGCCCTCGCCAGCGGCGTGATCGGCCTCATCGCCACCGCCGACGACGCGGACGCCGTGACCTTCCCGCTCGACACACCGGTCCTCATCACCGACCTGCGCGCTGCACTGGCGAAAGCCGGGACCACCGGCACGCTGCTCGCCGCGCTGGAAGCGATCTACGACCAGGTCAGCCCGTACATGATCGTCGTGCGCGTGGCCGAGGACGATCTCGACCAGGACACGGCCGTCATCGGCAACGCCGGAACCTACACCGGCCTCTATGCCCTGCTCGCGGCCGAAGCTCAGACCGGCTATCGCCCACGCGTGATCGGCGCGCCCGGCCTCGATACGCAGGCCGTCACCACCGCGCTTGCCACGGTCGCAAAGAAGCTGCGCGGCCGCGTATATGCCGCAGGCGTCGGCGATGCGATTGCGGATGTCGTCACCTACCGCGAGAACTTCGCGGCCCGGGAACTGACCCTGATCTGGCCGAACTGGTCGAACGCCTTTGCGGGCGATGCCGTCGCCCGCGCGCTCGGCCTGCGCGCCCAGATCGACGAGGATACGGGCTGGCACAAGTCGCTCAGCAACGTCGCGGTGAACGGCGTCACCGGGATTTCGGAGAGCCTGTTCTTCGATATCCAGGACGAGACCACCGACGTCGCCGCGCTCAATGATGCTGACATCGTCACGCTGGTCCGCTCGCCCGCCGGTGGCTTCGTTTACTGGGGCAACCGCACCTGTTCGGACGAACCGCTCTTCGCCTTCGAGCCTGCCGTGCGCACCTCGCAGATCCTGCAGGACGAGATCGCCCAGGGCCTCGTCTGGGCCAGCGACAAGCCGCTGACCAAGTTCCTGGTCAAGGACGTGATCGACACGATCAACGCGCGCGTCCGCAGCCTGGTCACCGCCGGGCGCCTGATCGGCGGCAGGGCATGGTTCGATCCGGCCCTCAACTCCGACGCCGATCTCGCTGCCGGCAAGCTGGTGATCGACTACGAGTTCACCCCTGCCGCTCCGCTGGAGGGCCTGACGCTCAATCAGCGCATCACCGACAAGTACTACGCCGACCTCGCCGCCGAACTGGCTGCCTGATCGCCCCCCGCCTGAAGACGGATCCGCAGGAGAAAGACAATGGGTTTCCCCTCCAAGCTCAAGAACATGAACCTCTTCGGCAATGGCGAGAGCTATCTCGGCGTTGCAGGCGAAGTGACTCTCCCCAAGCTCACCTTGAAGCTCGAGGAATGGCGAGGCGGCGGCATGCTCGGCCCGGCGCCGATCGACCAGGGCCTCGACAAGCTCGAGCTGGAATTCAAGGTCGGCGGCATCCTTGCCGGTGCCTTCCGCCAGTTCGGCGCGCCGGGCTATGCCGCCCAGCAGAACCGCTTTGCCGGGGCCTACCAGGACGACAACACCGGAGCCGTGGTCGCCCTCGAAACGGTCACGCGCGGCAAGATCTCCGAGATCGACATGGGCACCGCGAAGCCGGGTGACGACACCGAGCATACCTTCAAGGTCACCTGCACTTACTACAAGCTGACCGTCGATGGCGTGGACTGGATCGAGATCGACTTCGTCGCCGGTGTCTTCACCGTCTTCGGGGTCGACCGCTACGCCGAGATCCGTGCCGCCATCGGCACGTAAGCCCTCTTCCTCCCGGTGGTCTGGCGGGCACACCGGGAGGAAGAACCCCTGCCCGCACCCACTGATAAATAAGGACGCCCGCCATGGCTGAGACCGATATCCCCGAACCGAAAACGCCCCAGACCGTCACCATCACGCTCTCCGAACCGATCTCCCGTAAGGGCGGCGACATTACCGAGCTGACCCTGCGCAAGCCCAGGACTGGCGAACTGCGCGGCCTTAAGGTCGAGGATCTCTTCGCTACCGACGTCAACGCGCTGATGCTTCTCATTCCGCGCATCAGCAGCCCTGCCCTGATCGGCGACGAAGTCGGCCAGCTCGAGACCGAGGACCTGATCGAGGTCGCAGGCACGGTGAAGGGTTTTTTTATGACGGCGGCGATGAAGGCGGCGGTGGCCAAAGCGTTCGGGGGCTGACGGAAGAGCTGATCGCGAACGTTGCTGCGATCTTCCATTGGCCGCTCTCCGAGCTGCTCGCGATGGATCTTGAAGAACTGATCATGTGGAGCGGCCTCGCGATCGAGCGCTGGAACACGATGAACCGCGTGGAGTGACACGACATGGCCGACAACAAGCTCAACCTCTTCGTGAAGTTCACGGGCGTCGACAAGCTCTCAGGGTCGATCAAGAACATCATCGGCACCAGCAAAGGGGCCACGCGCTCAATGCGCGACATGCGCAAGGAAGTGAAGGAGAACGAGAAGGAGCTGGCGCGCGTGCGCAAGCTGCTCTCGTCAGGCTCCACCAGCTACGGCCTTGTCATTGCTGAGCGCTCGCTGTCCGACGCGATCGCCAATACCAATCGGGAGATCGACAAGCAGAAGGCCAAGCTCGAGCGGATCAGCAATATCCAGACCCGCGCCTCGAAGGTCGCATCGGCCGCGGGCAAGGCTGGTGCGATCATGTCAGTCGGCATCACCGCGCCAGTCGTCGCGCTCACCGGCTCGATCGGCAATCTCGCCCAGCGATCGAAGGAACTGCAGAACGCGGCCGCCGTCGCCGGCACCACCTTCGACGCCTTCCAGCGCGGTGCCTACGCGGCCCGCACGGTCGGCATCGAGTTCGACAAGTACGGCGACATCCTCAAGGACACGCAGGACAAGATCGGCGACTTCAAGGCGACGGGCGGCGGCGAAGTCGCGGACTTCTTCAAGAACATCGCGCCCAAGGTAGGCGTAACCACAGACAGCTTCGCCAAGCTCTCCGGAGCGCAATCGCTGCAGCTCTACTACGATTCCTTGGTGAAGGCCGGGGTCAGCCAGAAGGAAATGGTCTTCTATCTTGAAGCCATCGGCGATGAGGCCAGCGCCCTTGCACCGCTTCTGGCGAACAACGGCGCGGCGATGAAGGAGATGGGCGCGAACGCGGCCGTCATCAGCGAAGGCGACGCAGCCGGCCTCAAGGAATATGCCGATGCGCAGATCCAGCTCGGCAACGCGACCCAGAAGCTGCAGATCGCGCTCGCCAAATCCGGCTTGCTGGATGTGATGATCATGCTGGCCGAAAAGGGCACGGCGGCGGCCCAGTGGTTCGGTTCGCTATCGCCCGGGGTCCAGAAGTTCACCGTCGTGCTAGGCATGATCGCTGCCGTCGCAGGCCCGGTCCTGATCTTCTTCGGTGCCATCGCCTCGGCAATCGCCACCCTTGCCCCCATTCTCGGTGTCGTGGCCGGTGCCTTCGCGGCCGTACCCATCGCGATCGCGCTGGGCGTCGCCGCGATCGCCGCGCTCGGCTACCAGATCTACGCCCACTGGGACACGATCGTGCAGAAGTTCGACGAAGGCGTGGCAAACGTCAAAGGCATCTTCAACGCCTTGCCCGACTGGCTGAAGAACGTCGGATCGATGATGATGCAGGGCCTGCTCATGTCGCTCAACCCTGCCCTCCTGGTCGCCAAGCTGATCGGCATCGCCAAATCGGGTGTCACAGCGTTCAAGAACTACTTTGGCATCAAGAGCCCTTCGCGCCTGTTCATGGAAATGGGCGGGCACATCAACGACGGGCTCGGCATCGGTATAGAGCGCGGTCAGGGCAGGCCCATGCGGGCGGTGGGCAAGATGGCCGGTGCAGTGGCGGGTGCGGGCGCCCTCGCCTTCTCGCCCCCCGCCTCGGCCCGCACGCCAGCCCCTGCCGCCACAGGGAAGGTCGAGATCCATGTCCACCAGCAACCCGGCGAAGACTCCGAGGCGCTCGCCCGGCGCCTCCTCGACCTGGTCGAAAGGGCCAAGGCGCAAAAGGACCTGCGCAGCTACGGGGATGAATTCTGATGCTCGCCGCACTTGGCATGTTCGTCTTCGAAACCAACTCGCTGCTGCCCGATCGTATCGGCCGCGATCGTGACTGGCGCCATGAACGCACGCCGCGCTTCGGCGCGCGCGCGGCCAGCCAATTCACCGGCCCGGGTGAGGACCGGATCACCCTTGCCGGCATGCTCGTGCCGGAAATCGCGGGATCCTACTCGGCAATCGAGAAGATTGCGGAAATGGCCGACGCGGGAGAGGCCTGGCAGCTCGCCGACGGCAGCGGCAAGATCTACGGCACCTACACAATCGAGCGGCTGAGCGAGGACAAATCCAACCTGATCGACGACGGCCGCCCGCGCCAAACCGGCTTCACGATCGAACTCTCGCTGGTCAGCTGATGGCCGGATCCAGCTACATGCAGGCCAAGGCCGCGTGGAAGGTTACGCTCTCCGGCGAAGACCTGACCGACAAGCTCTCCCCGCGTCTGATCTCGCTGCGCCTGTCGGAACGGAACGGCGAAGAGGCTGATGAGCTGGAGATCGTTCTGCACGACACGGACGGCAAGGTCGCTATCCCGCCCGAAGGGGCGGTCCTGCGGGTCCAGCTGGGCTGGGAGCGCGGCAGCGAAGTGACGCCGGGCCTCGTCGAAAAGGGCAGCTTCACCGTCGATGAGGTAAACTGCAGCGGCCCTCCCGATATCATCTCGATCCGCGCACGCTCGGCCGACCTGAAGAACAGCTTCCGTAACCGGCGCAACAAGACCTGGGCGGACACGACGATCGGCGTCATCGTCACCGAGATTGCCGGGAGGCACAGCCTCACCCCCCGCTGCCATGCGGACCTGTCAGGCAAAGCGATCGTGGCGGCCGAGCAGGGCAACAAGAGCGACATGCAGTTCCTGCGCGACCTTGCCCGTCGCCATGATGCGACCGCCACTGTGAAAGCCGGCGCGCTCATCTTCACCCCGATCGGCGCGGCGACCACGGCCACGGGGGCAACGATCCCCGCATCGACAATCACCCGGGGGCAATGCTCGAGCCACTCCTGGCGTCGGGCCGCGCGCGAAAAGGAACAAGACGGCGTCGAAGCCCAGTGGCATGACAAGGACGGCGCAACGCGTAGGACGGTCAGTACCGGCGGACCGAACCGAAAGCGGCTCAAAAAGGTGTACGGCAGTGAGGCTGACGCCAAAGCCGCAGCAGAAGCCGAATCGAAGCGTCTCAAGCGCGCGGCCGCGAATCTGGATCTGACGCTCGCCTATGGCGATCCCCGCTTGGCACCGGGCGTGAAGATCACAGTGTCGGGCTTCAAGGCAGGGATTGATGGCACGCAATGGCTTATCACTAGTGCCGATCACGACATGGGCGATCGCGGCCTAATGACTAGAATTTCAATGGAAACAGCCGGCAAGGCTGAATGACACCGCCGGGGGAGGGATCCAACAGCACCCCCCCTGGGGCCGGGGTAAAAATCCATCAACTCAACGTCGGCTAGGCTGGAAAAATCGACATATTCCTGCGCATCGACTTCTCGAATTGAGGGCCTTTCACCCCTGCCTTGAGCACGCGAAATTTGACTACGCCGCCTAAGCCGCGGGCGGAAAAGCTGCATCTGCGGAGTCTGGCGTTAGCACTTCGCGATTTTTGTACTTGGCCTTTAGTCGAAGCATCCAGGCTTTCTTGCAATCGTCTATAACGAGGTTTTTTTCGCCCCAGAAATACACACTGTCATACACAATGGGCTTGGTCCATTTCTCCGTCAGCCTTTCAAGGCTGACCTCGCCGCGTTTGATCAGCACGTCTGGCGCTTTGGCCCGAGCATGAGCATATGCGGTTTGAGCAAAGGCTGAAAACCAACGCTGCGCACCCGCTGAAATGCCACTACTGATTTCGGTGAAATCTTGCATCAAAATGCGAATACCTTCTCGCGTCCAACGCTGGAAGTCGAAAGGATGCCCGTGCTCGCTCTGCAAGAACGGCACTTCGACCCATATATTGCCGCCGGGTTTTAAAACTCGGTGCATTTCGAAAACGGCCAGGTCGGGATAAGGAACATGTTCCAGAACCGCGTTGCAGACGATGCAATCAACTGTCCCGTCATCAAGCGGCAGATCCATAATATCCCAGTTATGATCAATAATCGTAGATTTATCGAATAAATCTATCGCGATCCAATCTGGACCAAACTTTGCGCCGCGCGCCCCAACTTGAATTTTTACGTCGTTTTGCTTTGTAATATGCCCGAACTTAGTTCGCTCGATGTCTCGCAATCTCTTGAAATCTTGCATGCCTAATCTTTGCACTCCTTACGAGCCTAATCCGATCTTAATATTCGCTATGCATTTGGCGGGCTTTACCTGTGAACACACCACAACCGCCAAGAATTTCCGCTACGGCAAGAGCAGAAGTGGTCGCAATTGGAAGTCTCAAGCTAATCCCTCCAGAATGGGTTTGCGCGACCCTCGTTTGGAGACGCAGAACATCGCAGTTAAATTCCTGCAAGGCTGGTCCGCTATCTCAATCGTCTGGCCAGACTTCATCGGGATAGAAGTCAGGATCGGCATCGACCCCTCCCGGTTCATTCCTGTCTGAGACGTCAACCGGCTCCTCGACCGAAACAATGGGAACCTCACCGTCAAAAGCTATGCGGATCCAAGCTCCGAATTGCGCCTGGCGTTGGAACACGGCCTGCACCTCCCGGCCTTCCCGGATTAGTTGGCCGATGCGCCCACAGCGCTCGGCTGTCAGATAACCGATCTGGACGCCCCGGCAGGAAAACACTGCGACCGCCCGCTGGTCGAATGTATTTGTCGGTTCGGGGATCAGGTCGATCGGCTCGCCGGGTTCGCACATCAGGATTTCGAACTGACGGTTCGAATTGTCGGCGTTGAGGTGCCGCGCGCCGACAACGGCGAGGGACATGGCAGGCAAACTCACTTGCTTACATCCTGCGCCCGATCCAGATCACACGACCGATCACGCGCAGCTCGTCTTCGTAGGCCTCGATCGGCGACACATTCACATTGTCGCTCAAAAGCTGGAACACTCCGCTTGCAAGTCGGCGCACACGCTTGATCGAGACCAGGTCACCATAACCCAGCGCCCAGATGCGATCCTGCTTCGTGATGATACGGTCTGCCCGGTTCACGACGACATCGTCGTCGTCAAGGATCGTCGGCATCATCGAATCGCCGTCGCCACGCGTCAGAAACACGTCTGCAGGAGCAGGAGATCCGCGTGTGATACGATCGAGCCAGTCGGTTCGATATGGCACGAGGCTGGACGTGACATGGCCATCCACGAAACTCCCGCCGCCCAGCGCAAAGTGCAGGTCTATCTCGGGAATCAGCGTCATGCCGAGCTGTTCGGCGATCATCTGTGGCGTTGGAGCTGGCAGCGCGCCTTCAGAGGGATCGTCAGTCTCCCCCGTCAGGTAGGCCGCTGTTGTTCCGAGTTCCTTCGCAATCTTGTGAAGATGGCTAGAACCACCGGATCCACGCTTAATCAAGTTGCTGATCGCTGGCTGCGTGATCCCAACGCGGCGCGCAAGCTCGGTTTGCGACAGGCCCGTCGCTTCAAGTCGTTCGAGAATGCGAATGCCGAGTTCAGCCACGGCGGGACCCTATAACCAAAGGAATAACTGTCCACCAAAGTTTCGTGATTGACCAACTATAACATTGGTGATACTTCGCTGTTATGGACACAGCACCAACACCGTTCGAAGCTCTCCAAAAAGCCGTAGAGGCCGCAGGATCACAATCCGAACTCGCGCGAATCTGCGGCGTTTCTCAGCCAGCCATCTGGAAATGGCTGCAGAGTTCAAAGCGCATGCCCGCTGAATTTGTCCTGCGTGTCGAGGCCGCAATCGGCATTTCCCGTCATGATCTCCGCCCCGACATTTACCCAATTGACCTGCCCCCTGCACCTCAATCGCGTTGGTCCGGCGTCGATCATCGCGCCGCCCCCCGGTTCGTAGGGGCCGACCGCCGCCCCCGATACGGCAATCAACATTCTGATTTGGACAGCGCGGGAGCAGCCCGATGACCAAGATTCGTCGCCCCCTTACTCCGTACCGCGCCCTCTCCCGGATCGCCGATCTCTTGGGATGGGACGGCTGCGCAGAGGTGATCGAGAAGTCCGAATGGTCCGTCCGCAAGTTCAGCGACCCGGATGCGGGTCGCGAAATCAGCCTGCAGGATGCCATTCGCCTCGACGCTGCCTTTCGCCGCGCCGGCGGCAAAGGCGCGCCCTTGTTCGAGTGCTATGCCGCGCGCCTGGAGCTGATGACCGATTCCAACGTCGATCATGCGGCGCTGCTGCTCGATTTCTCAGGTAAGGCCGCGAAGGAAACGGGCGAGGCCATTTCGGCAGCGCTTGAGGCCGCCGCAAACTCCAGGAACCCCGCCACCCGCATGCGTGCCATCACGGAGGTCGAGGAAGGCATGGAGGCCCTCCAGGCGCTTCACGTTCGCCTTAGCATGATGGGCACGGCAAACGGCGCTGCAGAGGAAGCCTGATCGATGCCTTTGGGGGGAAACTTGCAGGCTCAGCCACCAAATACGCAGCCGATCGTCGCCGATGGCGATGCCGGCCGCTTCGCTCCGCTCTACTGCCCGCACTGCACGGCGCGTGGCCTGATCCGCTCCAGCAAGCAGGTCACCGGCCAGCACCGCGACATGTACTACCAGTGCAGCAACATTGCCTGCGGTCATACCTGGCATGCCTCGCTGTCATACGATTACGGGATCGTCCCCAGCGCGATCCCCGACCCCCGCGTGAACCTGCCGCTGCGGCAAATGACCCGCCAGCAGGCCCTAGACGCCATGCGCGAACGGGATCCGGATCAACCGGACATGTTCGACGCCAATCCGGATCCGCCACCAGAAGCGAACAACGAGAATATCGCAGGCTGACCTAGCCCGCCCTCAATGCCCGCCAGCACCGAACCCGAAGCCGGACGCGATTCCGGACGCGCCCCCCCTTTGCCTGAAAGCTCTCATTTTCCATGCGTGACGACATCCGCTCAGAGGTCCTGACCAACATCAAGCGCGACTACGGCTTCGGCGAGCCGCGCGGTGATTGGCTACAGAAGGGCCGCTGCCCCCAGTGCAACAAGAAGGAGCTGTTCACCTCGGCCAGCAAGCCGTGGGTGCTGCGCTGCGGCCGCGCCAACCGCTGCGGATGGGAAGGCGAGGTCAAGGAACTCTACCCCGAGATTTTCGACAACTGGTCGAACCGGCATCAGGTCACCGAACAGAACCCTAACGCTGCCGCCGATGCCTACCTCTCCCATGCGCGCGGACTTGACCTGCGCCTGCTGCGCGGCAGCTACACGCAGGAGAACTACTTCGATCGCCAGCGCAGCATCGGCAGCGCAACGGTCCGCTTCGATCTGCCCGGCGGCAGCTGGTGGGAACGCCTGATCGACCAGCCCGGCCGGTTCGACAAGAAGGCCCGCTTCAAGTTCGGTGCGTCCTATTCCGGCCAGGTCTGGCAGCACCCCGCAAACTCGATCGACGAGCTGGCCGCCGCCAAAGAAATCTGGATCGCCGAGGGCATCTTCGATGCTTGCGCCCTTGCGCAGGCCTTCCGGGGCGATGAGCTGAAGGACGCAGGCCTAGCCGCTGTGTCGGCGATGTCGGTCAACAACTATCCCGACAAGTTCCTCGATGCCCTGCGCAAGGCCATCGCCAATGGCGCGTACCCGACGCACCAGCCCCGCCTGATCTTCGCCTTCGATGTGGGCAAGGCCGGGACCGACTACACCCGCAAGTACGTGAAGCGGGCGCGCGACGAAGGCTGGACAGCATCGGCAGCGCAGCCCCGGCCCGAGGGAGAGGACGACAAGCTCGACTGGAACAACCTGCTCGTGCGCGAGCGGCTGACCGCCAAGCACCTCGACGACTATCGCAGCCACGGCAAGATTCTGGTCGCAGGAGACGCCTTCGAAAAGGCGTGGATGCTCTGGCAGCGCAAGCAGTCCAACAGCTTTCCCCTTACCTTCAACTCGGAAATTTACTGGGCCACCTTCAGCCCGAAGAAGCTGGACGAGATCGTCGCCGAGCTTCGCGAAAATCAGGAATGGTCCGACCGCCCCATGGAGGAGCTTCGGGCCGAAGCAGCCGAGCAGGCTGGCGCCATAGAGCGGATCTGCAATGCCAGCTTCCGCACTCTCTATTTCCAGCGCAACCCCGCGACCAACGAGAACGCCTATTACTTGCGCGTCGACTTCCCGGTCGATCGCCCGGCGGTGAAAGCCGATTTCAGCGGCGGCACGATGACCTCGGCCGGTGACTTCAAGAAGCGCATGATGTCGGTCGCCGCAGGCGCGCTGTGGCGCGGAACGACCGATCAGCTGGACCGCCTGGTCGAACAGCAGACCCGTCGCATCAAGACGGTCGAGACGCTCGAATTCACCGGCTACGACCGCAAGCGCGACGTCTATGTCCTGGGCGACTTCGCTGTGCGCCGTGGCCGCGTCATCCGGCTCAACGACGAGGACTTCTTCGACTTCGGCGACTGCGCCCTGAAGCTCGCCACGACCGAACGCCTGCTCGAGATCGAATACGACGCGCAAGTCGTGCCGACCGATTGGTTCCCGATCGTGATCGAGGCCTTCGACATGAATGGCCTGGTCGTGGTCGCCTACTGGATGATGACGCTCTTCGCCGAGCAGATCCGCGCCGAGACCAAAAGCTTCCCCTTCCTCGAAGGCACCGGCCTGCCCGGCACCGGCAAGTCCACCCTCCTCGAATTCATGTGGAAGGCCTCGGGACGCGAGAACTACGAAGGCTTCGACCCTACCAAGGCGACCACCGCCGCGATCGCACGCAACTTCGGCAAGGTGTCCAACCTGCCGGTCGTCCTGATCGAGGGCGACCGCGCCGAAGGCGTCCCTCACTCCAAGCGCTTCGAATGGGAAGAGCTGAAGAGCCTCTACAATGGCCGCGCCACCCGCAGCCGGGGCGTGAAGAACGGCGGCATGGAGACATTCGAGCCGCTCTTCCGTGGCTCGATCATCATCGCCCAGAACGATCCCGTCAGCGCCAGCCCGGCAGTGCTGGAACGCATCATGTCGCTCCACTTCGACAAGTCGCGCTTCTCACCCGAAACGCGCGCGGCGGCAGAGAAGCTTGAACGCTGGCCGGTTGAAGAACTCTCGGGCTTCCTGCTCCACGCCCTGCGCCGCGAAGCCGATTTTCTGAAGATCTGGCGCGAGTGTTATAGCCGCTACTTCGACGAGCTGCAGAACGCCACCGGCGTCAACAACATCCGCCTGCTGCGCAATCATGCCCAGCTCGCGGCAGCGCTCACCGCGATGCGCTGCATCCTGCCTGTCAGCGACGGTCTGCACCGCGCTGGCCTCGAATACATCGCCGAGATGACCAAGACGCGCCAGCGCCTCGTTTCCAGCGAGCATCCGGTGGTCGAGAAGTTCTGGCAGATCTTCGACTACCTGCAGGAAACGGAAACCGAATCGCAGGCCACGGATCGTCCGATCAACAACAGCCGCAAGCCGGAAACCGAGATCGCGATCAGCCTGCCGCAGTTCTTCGAGCGGTGCCGCGAACGCGGCCAGACCCCGCCTACCGAGGACGAGCTGCGCCGCCATCTGAAGACGAGCAAGACACGCAAGTTCGTCGCGCAGAAGACGGTCAACAACCCGAAGGGCAAGCACCTCTATTGCTGGGTCTTCACGCGCCCTGTCACCGAACAGGCGGTGATCTGATGCGCGCGCATGATCCCTTCGAACCCGTTGTCATCTGGCAAAGCCCCGACTGGCGGCCAGATGGCAGCGAGGACGCACCGGCCTCCCGTCATGACTGGGACGAACTGCTCGAGCAGTGCCGCTCTGCCGTGGCTCGCCGCGAACGGGCCTATCCGCAGCTCGTGCGCGACGGTCGCATGGAAGCTGCCGACGCGCGCCGCGATCTCGACGCGTGGCTCCAGCTCGCCGCTGAATGGCACTGGATCATCAGCGGCGAAGGCGAAGCCCCCGGCCTACATACCCTCGCCAACCGCATCGCTGCCGTTCGCCTCGCAACAGAACGCCTCGAGGGCGAACTGGCGCGCGGCCGGCGCACCGAAGCCAACCTCTACCAGCACCAGCTGCTACGCGCCCTCGCCTGGCACCTTGGCGACGGCACCGCGCAGCCGGCCATCCACCACACCGCCCGTCTCAACCACGCCTGGCGCGCCGATCAGGCCGCCAGCGCCATGAGGAGTGCCGCCTGATGTCCAAGATCATCATCCACCCCCAGCACTGTAGCTGCGAATGCTGCGCGCCCAACCACCCGGACAGGCCCCGCTACCCCGGCGCCTTCAGCTTCGCAGTCCTGGTCGCGATCGCGACGGCCGGATGGATCGCCCTTTTCTGGGCCGCCAGCGCGCTGCCCGACCTCCTCACCACCTGGACGGCCATCTGACGGCCCGGAGACTATCCATGCGCACCGAAAAGCAAACCCGCACCAAAGGCCCGACGATCAAGCCGTTCGCCACTCCGTTCACCTTCCAGTGCACCGCATGCGGCGCTGTCGAGCATCGCCGCACCCCTGCCCTCCCGGAAGGCTGGGCGACCGAACAGATCGGCGATGACATCTACGCTTACTGCCCCGACGACGCGATCGACCTTCCTCAGGAGTCGGTGCAGTGAGTGCGCCCTTCCCGATTGAGGATCTGCGCACGCTGCAGGCGCAGTGGGATGCAGAGGCCGAGGCGCAAGGCGAAGCAGGCGTCCCTGCCATGATGGACGAAGCAGCCCTGCGCCTGTTTGCCCGTCGCACCGAGCGCGTCTTTCTGCCTATCCTGCTTGGCACCGCCGCCACGCTTGGCGCGGTCTGCGTCATCGCCCAGGTTGTGAAGTGGATCGGCGCATGATCAGCAAGCCGACCCGCCGCCCCCATCGCCGCATCCCCCTTCCCGACCAGCTGCGCCGACGCCGGGAACTGGACGACATTCGCATGAGGCGCGCCCTCACTGCCGAGGAACGCGCCGAAGACGATGATCTGGCTGAGCGCGCCTACCAGCGGGCCTATCGACAGTCTTTCGCGCCCAGTCGCGTCTCGGCCTCACGGTAGCCGCCATGGTGCAGGTCCTCGTCTCCGATCTCGCCGTAGATCGCTTCTGCGAATGCCTCGGCGGAACCCCGGCCAAGGCTTTCGAAGTCCTGTCCGGTCCCGCCGTCCGCTGCGCGGCCGACTTCGGCGCGCGCGTCATTCGGATGGGGAGAGCCCGCGCCCTGCTCAAGTTCGCGCCCAACGGCGCTGTCGTCGTCACCGTCATGACGCTCGAGCGCCTGCCTTTCCAGCTCATCCCCGAGACTTGGGGCGGTCCGCCGCCGTCCCGCGTCGACTACGCCCTCATGCAAAAGGAACCGTGCTGATGGACATCCAGATCCCGGCGCTAACCGAAGTTCCCGCATCGGTCCTTGCCGTTCTGGCAGAGCGCCTGCGCCAACATACGCGCTACGGCCACACCCCCGATGCGGACGACGCGGCGCCGCCCGCCCACCTGATGCGCCGCGCCCACGTCCTGGCGCTCGATGCAGCCGACATCCGCTGCCGCTCGAGCAACCCGGCCGACCTCGAGCGCGCCCGCCGCAAAGCCATCCAGACCGCCGCCCTCTGCCTCGCCGAGATCGAACGCATCGACCGCGAGCTGAAGCCGGCCGCCGATCAGTCTTTCAACCAAGGAGTGCCCCGCCAATGACCCATGCCGCCATTCAGGCAAAACACCGCGAAAAGATGAACGCGATCGCCAATACCTTGGACGGGACGTTCAACCTGCCCGGACTGCCCAAGCGCATCGGCTTCGTCTTGCTCATCGCCGAATTCGGCCAGATCGACAACGGTCGCGTCAACTACATCTCCAACGGAGAGCGCGCCGACATGCTTGCCATGATGAAAGAATTCATCGCGCGAGCCGAAGGCCGCTACACGGAAGGTGGTGCAGCATGAAGTCGCCCAGCATCTTTCCGGAAAATGGTCGCCTCTTCGGGATTAACTGGCAGGCTGCCGACGAAGTTTCCGTCGCCTCTTGCGGACACCGGGACAAGCCAAATGGGCGCATGAAACGCTCCGTACTTTTGCGTTTGGCCAACAGCGCTACCGAAACCGGCCTCAACATGTCGATAAGCCGGATTAGGGCTCGCCAAATCGCCATCGCACTCGCGCAGGCATCTGGCATGGAATTTCAGCGCCCGGCGCCGTTTCGTCGCCTCCCCAAGCGTCTCTCGCGTCTGTTGACTGAACACACCTCGGTGGAAAACCGATCAGATCTGGTTCTCATCTGGTCGGGCGAACACCATGCATACTGGCGGCCAGAGGCTTCAGGCTACACCTCCCGCGCCACGAAAGCCGGTATTTATACCCGAGAAGTGGCCATCTCGCTCACCAGCCATTGCGGGCCGGAAAAGCGAATTGAACTGGAACCCCTGCCGTCTGATTGGCTCACCCACAAAGGCGGTGCGGCATGAAGACCTTCCAGATCGAGATCGTCCAGGTCGTCACCGTAAAGCTCGACGAGACGAAGTTCGACGAAACATTCATGTCCGAGTTTCGCGACAGCTTCTTCCAGTTCGACAGCATCGAAGAGCATGCCGAACACATCGCCCAGCTCGAGGCACGCGGCCTGATAGCCGACTATAAGCCCTTCATCGAAGGCTATGGCCCTGCCGAAGACATGGGCATCACGACCAAGGTCGAGACCGTCGACACGGACATCATTCGGGGAGGTGGCGCATGATCCGCTGTCGCTTCCAGCAACCGGTCGACGATCCTCGGCCAGTCAAGTGGCCGATAAAACACCCGTATTGGGTGTCGGGCGAGGGCGACGACTATCACATCATTGTCGCTTACGCTGATAATGAGGCCGAGATTCTCACCAATTGGCCCGAAGCGAGGCAACTCGATTCTGAGCAAGCGGTTGAATATCGCTTTAGCGATCGCTTCCCGAAGCCGGACTGGTTCGATCAGGGAGGCAAGGCATGAAACCCTTCCTCCTGCAGCAGGCCACGGACTGGGCGAACCAGACGCACGAGGAGCGCCTGCTCCTCTGCCTCGAGGCCGCCTACACGCATGACCTGATCAACGAGAAAACCTTCAACCAGGCGACGGCCAAGCTACGCGCCCGCGCCGATATCCAGCGCGAGCAGCTCGCTTCATCCAACAACAAGGAAACCGACCATGGCTAATGGCCTCATCGTCGATAACTTCGCCGGCGGCGGCGGTGCATCCACCGGCATCGAAGCCGCGCTCGGCCGCGCCGTGGACATTGCCATCAACCACGATCCCGAAGCGGTCGCGATGCACGTCGCCAATCACCCTGAGACGAAGCACTTCTGCCAGTCGATTTGGGCGGTCGATTGCCGGGATGCCTGCACCGTAGACGGCGAGTTGATGAAGATCGACCTCGCTTGGTTCTCGCCGGACTGCAAGCATCACTCCAAGGCCAAGGGCGGGAAGCCCCGAGACAAGGGCATTCGCGACCTCGCCTGGGTGGTCGTGGAATGGATTGAGCGCCTGCAAAAGGAATGGGAGCGGCGCGGGCACGATCCGAAGACCGCGATCCGTGTCATTGCGCTGGAGAACGTCGAGGAGTTCCGCAAGTGGGGGCCGCTCGACGAGCATGGCAAACCCATCAAGGACCGCGAGGGCGAAGAGTTCGACCTGTTCGTGCGCCGCATCAAGCGCCGCGGCGCCCGTCTCGAGTACAAGGAACTGATCGCCTACGAGTATGGCGTCCCCACGATCCGCAAGCGCCTCTACATGGTCATCCGCTTCGATGGCCTTCCTATCGTGTGGCCTGAAAAGACCCACGGCAAACCCAGCACGCCCGAGGTCGAGAACGGCACGCTCAAGCGTTGGCGCACGGCGGGAGAGTGCCTTGACTGGTCGATTCCCTGCCCGTCGATCTTCGACCGACCGCGCCAGCTCAAGGACGCGACGATGCGCCGGATCGCACACGGCACCATGCGCTATGTCGTAAATGCCGAGAAGCGGTTCTTCGTCCCGGTTACGAACAGTGGGTGGAATCCGGAGCGAGCATGGTCCAGCGATGAACCGCTGCGCACCATCACGACTGCCAAGGGAGGGGAGTTCGCTGCGGTAGAGGCGCAGATCGTCCCGCACATCACGAAGTTTCGCGGCGGCGCCATCGGGAGCGATGCCGGACACCCGATGCCTACGATCACTGCAAACGGCAACCCGGCGCGTCCAGCAGGCGCACAGCCGCTCGCCCTTGCCAGCGCTACACTAGTGCAAACCGGATATGGCGAACGCAAGGGGCAGGCTCCGCGCGCGGTCGATCCTGACGCGCCTCTCGGCACGATAGTCGCGGGTGGCGGCAAGCACGCCGACGTTGCCGCGTTTCTCTCGCAGTTTAGAGGCAGCAACCGCACCGGCAGCGGCGGCGATACCGACGTGCCGGCCAAGGTCATCACGGCAGGCGGTCAGCACCAAGCGGTCGTGTACGCGCATATCGAGCAGGCGAATGGGGGGCCACGGAACGACAATCTCGCCGGCCGCAGCGCCGATGCGCCGCTCTCGACCGTCACCGTCTCAGGCTCTCAGCAGCGTATCGTGCAGACCACGCTTCTCGAGGAAGGCGACCTGCCGCCCGAATTGATGGAGAAGGCAACGCGTGTCGCAGCTTTCCTCATAAAATACTATGGGGCAGCGCAGCATGGTCAGTCGCTCGACGAGCCGCTGCACTCGGTCACGGCTTTACCGCGCTTCGCTGTCGTCACGGTGACGATCGATGCCAAGACCTACGTGATCGTCGACATAGGAATGCGGATGCTCACGCCGCGCGAGCTGGCCCGGTGCCAGGGCTTCCCCGATGACTATGTGCTCGATCCCATCGGACCCAGCGGCAAGCCGCTTAGCAAGGCCGCACAGATCCGCATGATCGGCAACAGCGTATGCCCGGGCGTAGCCGAGGCAATCGTGCGCGCGAACCTGCCGGAGTTTTTCGAACAGCGGGAAAGTGAGGTCCAGGCAGCATGACCTATTTGGCCCAAAAATACACGCGCCGATCGTTCCCGGGGCTTTCACTTCGCGATGCGATGATCTGCCGCACTCACTGGCTCAAGATCGATGTTCGGGTGCGGCTGAGACTATACGCGTTTCACCCCGACAATGACCGCGAACTGCGCCTCTGGTGGAACAAATCGCTACGCTCTCCGCGTGAACGCCTGCTTCGAAAGAAGCGGGAAAACCTCGCCGCCGAGCGCGCGCATGAAAGAAAGTACGGCCCGTGGCCATTCTGACACCGCAACAACCACTCTTCGTCGGCATCGACTGCGGCGCCCCCAGCGGCGACGTCGGCATGGTCCAGATCGGTCCTCACACGCTCTACCATGCCGACGCCTACCATCTCCGCCCAAAACTCGGCTTCTTCGAAGCCGAGTTCATGGATCCGCCGTACCGCTTCGACAACAGCGGCGGCGGAGCCTTCCGTAAGGCACGCGGCGCCAGCGACCAGATCGTCCAGGAGGAACTCGATCAGGGTTTCGACATGGGTATCATCAACCCGCTACTCGCGGGCGCCCTGGTAGTATTCTGCCACAACGACCAGCTGCCGGAGCTGCTCGACTACATCAACCGGCGCTACCAGCGGTTTTGCCTGCTGGGCTGGATCAAGAAGAACCCCAGCCCCATGCGGAACAAGCATTACCTTGCAGACGTGGAACCCTACATTCACGCTTGGAACAAGGGTTATCATCCCATCGGCGATCACCACGACATGCATCGGTGGGTTTCGTCGGGGACGATGCCGGCAAAGGTCTTCGGCCATCCGACCGTCAAGCCGCTCGACGTGATGGACAAGATCCTGCGCAACCTGACCGGCCGCACCGTTATCGATCCCTTCATGGGAACCGGCAGCACCGGCGTCGCCGCGATCCGCAACGGCAAGATATTCACTGGCATCGAACGCAACCCAAAACACTTCGCCACCGCTGTCGAGCGCGTCACGGCCGCGTGGAAAGATCAGGAGAACATATGAGCGCGAAACAAGCAGAACGCCTGCTCAAGATTGGCGAGGTCATCGAGCGCACATCGCTCTCGCGATCGCACATTTACGCTCTCATCGAGCGGGGCGATTTCCCCGCGCAAAGGAAGCTCGGCTACAAATGCTCGCGCTGGGTCGAGCGTGAAGTCGATGCCTGGCTGGAAAAAGCCGCGGCTTGAATCTCAACGACCGGGCTTCCCCGGCCCGGTCGCCGCCCACCTGATGGGCTGCCCGATATGCACTTCCGGCGGCCACATCGATCCGACCAGAAGGTCGGCCCAGTCATTGGCGATCTCCCTACGTCGAGGCATGTACGCCGCCCGATTGTAGGCCCCTTCGACCTTGTTCTCCGGAACATGAGCCAGCATCAGGTCGATGATTGCCCGGTCCGGTGACGCTCCCTCGTGCCCAGCTGCTCGCCATTGGCGCTCGACCCGTTCATTCATGATCGTCGAGAACGCGGATCGGAAACCGTGCGGGACATGCCGCTGATAATACCCGGCTCTGATAAGCAGCGCTCGCAGCGTGTTCTCGCTCATTGGACGATGGACGTGCCGATCGGAGGGAAAGACAAGCGGCAGGTCGCCAGTCAATGACTGCATCGCCTTGATTATTGCCACAGACTGGGGCGCCAACGGCACCAGGTGATCGCCGTCATCCTCAGCCTTGCGATCAAGATCACCTTTCATGCGCGTTGCCGGAATGCGCCATAGCGGTTCGTCCCCGTCCAGATCCTCGAACTCGCTCCAACGGGCGCAATGCAATTCATTCGGCCGCAAAGCCGTCAGAGCGAGAAGCCGCAAGGCCAACTTGGTCGGCGCACGGCAACGCTCGGCTTCGCAAAGCACAATCATCTGCCTGAGTTCGTCAATCGCTGTGATCGCTGGCTGTGGCTTCGCCTTCGGCTTCTTCGGCAGCGCGACCGCCAGACTGGCCGCCGGATCGCGGGACGCCTCGCCTTTCGCGATACCATAGACAAAGATCGCGCTGATCCTCTGCCTGGTACGGTGTGCCGTTTCGATCGCTCCACGCTCCACAATACCTTGCAGTAACGTCAGGACTTCAGGAGCCTGTATGTCTTCGATTGCTTTGCTTCCCAAAGGAGGAAAGACGTCTGTTTCCAGATTTTCGAGAACGTCCTTGGCATGGACGGTCGACCAACGGTTCTTTTGCAACCCATGCCACGCCAATGCCACCGACTTGAACGTAGCCCGATTGTCGACCGGCGCGATCGCGCGCTCGAACAGATCTGCAGGCTTGGGCTCGATTCCTTTGGCGAGCATAGCCTTGGCAACGTCCCGGGCTTCCCGTGCATCTTTCAACGATATCGCCGGGTAAGCGCCGATCGTCAGCGTTTTTTGCCGGGGCTTGCCCTTATCGTTACGCCCGAACTGATAGTTCATGCGCCAGATTCGCCCACCAGCCGGTGAAATGTGAAGGTAGAGCTGCTCGCCGTCAGAGAGCTTGTAGGCCTTTTCGGCAGCTTTTGCCGTCCGCACCTTGGTGTCCGTCAGCGCCCCCATACCATAGCCCCCGAATCGCATACCATAGATCATGCCATATGGCAGACCGGCAGCATGAGAACAAATCAGGACAATTGAGGACGAATGAAGCGCGAGGAAATGCCGGAAAACCGGGCGTTTCCGGACTTTTGAGGTGAAATCAGGATAGATGAATGGCGGAGCGGGAGGGATTCGAACCCTCGATACGGGGTTACCGTATACACACTTTCCAGGCGTGCGCCTTCGACCACTCGGCCACCGCTCCGCATCGCTGGTGAGCGGGCGCCCTAGCGTGGGTTCACGGGTTTCGCAAGACGTCAGGTGATGGCATTAGGCACTTCATGCGCAAATACTTGCTGGCCGGCATCGCGGCCCTCATCCTGCCCGCTTCCGCATTCGGCCGAGATGCCGAAGTTCCGGCCACGCCCAATGGCATCGTCGATGCCGCGCCCGCGGCGGATTGGATCGCGATCGCCCCGCGCGATCTGCTGGTCATGGACCTTGCGCCCGGTTCGTCAGGCATCGCCAGGCGCGTCGTGATCCAGCTTGTCGGGGCGACTTATGCGCAAGAATGGGTGAGCAATATCCGGACGCTTGCAGCGCAGCACTGGTACGACGGCCTCGCCATAGTGCGCACCCAGGACAACTACGTCGTGCAATGGGGCGATCCGGATGGGGAGAACCGGCACAAAGCCAAGCCCCTGCCCGAGGGGCTGCGAATCATGACCGAGGGCGACTATGCCGTGCCAGCCGCCGCCACAGACATCGGCAAAGGCACGAGGCTGCTCGCCGATGCCTATGCCAGCGGAGCCGGCTTCGACCGCGGCTGGCCGGTGGCGAGCGACGGCTCGAGCGTATGGCCGGTGCACTGCTACGGCTCCGTCGGGGTCGGGCGCAACCTGTCGCCCGATACCGGCACGGGCGGCGAACTCTACGCCGTCATCGGACAGGCCCCGCGCCAGCTGGACCGCAACATCGCCATTGTCGGCCGGGTGATCGAGGGGATGGAATACCTATCCGCCCTGCCCCGCGGCACCGGCCCCATGGGCTTCTATGCCACGCCGCAGGAGCGCACGCCCATCGCCTCCGTGCGCACGGGCGAAGCCGTCACCGACCTTGCGCGCTACGAGTACCTTTCCACCACCAGCGCCAGCTTCGCCGCCTATCTCGACAAGCGCGCCAATCGCCGGGACGCCTTCTACATCCACCCCGCCGGCGGCGTGGACGTGTGCAATGTGCCCGTGCCGGTCAGGCGGGCAGCGCAGTGAAGGAGCGCAACACCGTCCCGCTCGTCGAAACCCTGACGCATGTCGCGCAACTATGGCGCTGGACCGGTGCATCGGGCGCCGGCACCTGGCATTTCCTGACGATCGACGGCGAGGCCGGCGACGCACTCTCGGGCACGGCGGTCATGCGCAAGCTGGAAGGCACGGCGCGCGGGTTCGGCTCGCTCAAGGTCAAGGCCCGTATCGGGGCGAGCGAGTTCGCGACCTCGGTCTTCCCGTCGAAGAGCGACGGCGGCTGGCTGCTGCCGATCAAGGCAGCCGTGCGCAAGGCAGAGGGCCTTGCCGAAGGCGACAGCGTCGAGGTGATGCTGGAGTACTAGGCGCAGGTGCAGCGCGTCACGCTGCCCCTGCCCATGACGGCTCTAGATGCGCTCGGCTTCGGCGACTGCCTGACTGGCGCGCAGGGTGCCGATGATGCGGGTCAGGTGCGCAAGATCGGCCACTTCGAGATCGACCTCGTAGGTGCCGAATGGCTCGTCGCGGTGGATCATCTGGATATTGACGACGTTGGCGCGGTTGGTCGCGAACGTCTGGGTCACATCGGCCAGTGTGCCCGGCCGGTTGTAAAGCACGAGCCGCAGGCGACCGACCGCACCGGTAGTTCGCGATCCCCACGAGAGGTCGAGCCAGTCCGCATCCACGCCATTGGCGAGCGTGAGGCAGTCGATGGTGTGGACTTCGACCTTATGGTCGGGACGGCGCAGGCCGACGATACGGTCGCCAGGAACCGGGTGACAGCAATCGGCCAGTTCGAAGCCCATGCCCGGCGTCAGGCCCTTGATCGAAATGGAGACCTCGCTGCGGGACCATTCCGAATCGTCGGGGAGTTCGGCGGTACTGCCGGGGACGAGCGCTTCCATCACCTCGCGGTCGGACAGGCGCGCCGAGCCGATCGCGAACATCAGGTCTTCCTCGTCGCGCAGCTCCAGCCGGCGCACCGCCGCCTCGATTGCCTTCTTGCCGATGCGCGTGGGCAACTGCCCGGCGATCGCATCGAACAGCTTGGAGCCGATCGTGGCGATTTCCTGGTGTTCCTTGGCGCGCACCGCACGGCGGATCGCGGCCCGGGCCTTGCCGGTAACGACGAAGCCCAGCCAGGACAGCTGCGGTTCGGAAGACGTGCTCTTGATCACTTCGACCACGTCGCCATTGGCCAGCTGGGTGCGCAGCGGCACGTGGCGGCCATTGATCTTGGCACCGACCGCGGCATTGCCGAGATCGGTGTGGACGGCATAGGCGAAGTCGACCGCGGTCGATCCCTTGGGCAGCTGGTGAAGCCGTCCCTTCGGGGTGAAGGCGAAGATGCGATCCTGGTAGATCGCCAGCTTCGTATGCTCGAGCAGTTCTTCGGCATCGTGGCTGGCATCGACGATCTCGATCAGGTCGCGCAACCAGCCGACCTGCCCGTCCGGCCGCGTGCCACCCTGCTTGTAGGCCCAGTGCGCGGCAAGGCCGAACTCGTTGAGGCGGTGCATCTCGCGGGTGCGGATCTGCACTTCCATGCGCATCGAGTTTTCATAGATCAGCGCGGTGTGCAGCGACTGATAACCGTTCGACTTGGGCGTCGAGATGTAGTCCTTGAAGCGGCCCGGGATCATCTGCCAGTGCTGGTGCAGCACGCCGAGCGCGCGGTAGCAGTCGTCCGGCGTCTCGGTCAGGACGCGGAAAGCCATGATGTCGGTGATCTGCTCGAAAGTGACGTGGCGTTCGGCCATCTTGCGCCAGATCGAGTAGGGATGCTTTTCGCGGCCGGTCACTTCGACCTGGATGTCCGCCTCGGCGAGCGCCTGCTTGATGGCCAGGGCGATGGCATCGACCTGCCCACCCTCCTGGCTGCGGATCTGCGCGAGGCGGCCTGTGATCGTGGCATAGCCCTCGGGCTCGAGCTGCTCGAACGCCAGCAGCTGCATCTCGCGCATGTACTCGTACATGCCCACGCGCTCGGCGAGCGGGGCATAGATGTCCATCGTCTCGCGGGCGATGCGCTTGCGCTTGTCCGGGTTCTTGATGAAGTGGAGCGTGCGCATGTTGTGCAGCCGGTCGGCCAGCTTGACGAGCAGGACGCGCAGGTCTTCGCTCATCGCCAGCAGGAACTTGCGCAGGTTCTCCGCCGCGCGCTCGTTCTCGGTCATCACCTCGATCTTGGAGAGCTTGGTGACGCCGTCGACCAGCCGGGCGATGTCGGCCCCGAACAGCTTTTCGATCTCGTCGATCGTGGCCAGCGTGTCCTCGACCGTGTCGTGCAGGAGCGCAGTGATGATCGCCTGCTGGTCGAGCTTGAGCTCGGTCATCAGGCCTGCAACTTCGACCGGATGGCTGAAATAGGGGTCGCCGCTTGCCCGCTTCTGCGTACCGTGTTTCTGCACGGTATAGACATAGGCGCGATTGAGCAGGGCCTCGTCGGCCTCCGGTGCGTATTCCTTTACGCGTTCAACGAGTTCATACTGACGCAACATGCCGGAGGATCCTTGTCAGGATTTTGTGTGCTGCGGCAAGTGCCTCGTTAACTTGATGCAATCTTTGCAAGTGATAACTGCGGGTAAACCATGGCAAACAGGCGAGTGTCCGACGCACCGGTGCAGATCGGGCTCTCCTGTCAGGCCCTGATTTTCCGCGATGCAATGCCCGGCACCGACAATTTCGGAAATGGCGCAATTCAATCGATGACATGCGGCTTCCCACGGGTCGCGCGTTAAGATCTCGGCAACTTCGCTTCCGCACAATCCTCGATAGCGTACCTCGGCCCACCGGGAGGCGATTTCGATGAGCATGCATACCCCCCTGCACGGCGCGGAATTTGCGCCTCGCTCGAAAGTAGAACGTGAACCGCGCCTGCGCACACTGATCGGCGCCAGCATGGATTGTGCCGGCCTGCCCGATCAGGATGTGTTCGTGCGCAATATCTCCGAACACGGCATGGGCCTTGTTTCCCATGCGATGACGCCCCGCTGCGGCGAGGTCGTGCACCTCAGGCTGCGGGGCAGCCATGTCTTGCGCGCGCAAGTGCGCTGGGCCGAGGGTGACGACTTCGGCGTCCTGCTGGCCGATCCGCTGGACATGGCCATGCTGGGCCTGTCCGGAGAGCCGCACTAGGTACGCTCGGACAAGGGGCTTCAGCCCTGCAACTTGCGATCGATCGGCCCCACGTCCAGCAAGGGCGCGGCATCGATGTCCGATGCATCCAGCAGATGACAGAGCCGCTCCAGCCCGGCGAGGATCATCGCCTGCTCCCAAGCCGGCAACTGCGAATAACGGTCGCGGAAGCGTTCCTGCAGCATGTCCGGCGCGCGTGACATGACAAGACGGCCATCCTCGGTGATCCGCAGGAGCACCTGACGCTTGTCGCGATCGCTGCGCTGGCGGGTCACCAACCCCAGCACGACGAGACGGTCGACCAGCGTCGTGATCGTTGCCTGGCTGAACTGGAGGGCACTGGCGACCGCGCTGGGAATGGCTTCGCCGCGCCGCTCGATCTCCTGAAGGACGAGCAATTGCGATGTCGTCAGGCCGGTCGCGGCGGCGAGCTGCCTGCCGCCGCGTTCCGTGGCGCGCTGAAGGCGCCGGAGCGAACGCAGGGTTGGATTCATGAAATCGGTGTCCACGGCCAATTCCTACTTTCTGATGACGGCCTCGACAATGGATTTTCTCTTCGTAAATCGAAGTATATCTTGAGACGCCTTTGACTGACCGCACCACTGAACAGCCCCATTCGGGTTGATAAATCAGCGATAATGCGCAAATACCCTGCCCTCACGCTCAGGCACACCCGCACGAGCGCCGGAAACTTTCCTTTGGGAGGCGAATTATTTCCAATCAGGCGACCGAAGCGATCTTCCGGGCGCAAGCGCAAACCTCGACGGCCTGCCCGCAGCGCTGCGTGGCGGCCTGACGACAAGGCTGGAGAAGCGTCACATGCTCACCGCGATCCTTCCGGTCCGCAGCCTGCTGGCCGCCATCTTCGTCCTGATGGCCGGAAGCGGGTTCCTGTCCACCCTGATCAGCATCCGGCTGGAACGCGCCGGAGAAGGCACCCTGCTGATCGGCCTCGTCGCCACCGCCTATTTCGCGGGGCTGGCGATCGGCGCCCTGCGCGCCGGTCCGCTGGTGCGCCGGGTCGGCCACATTCGCGCCTTCGCCGCCTTCGTTTCGGTCTTTTCCGCCAGCACGCTGGCCTACGCCTTCTGGCAGCAACCGCTGTTCTGGGCGCTCCTGCGCCTTGCCGACGGCTTCTGCGTCGCAGGCGTCTACGTCTGCATCGAAAGCTGGCTCAACGAACGGGCGGAGCCGCAGACGCGCGGCAGCGTCCTTGCCGGGTACATGATCTGCCTCTACCTCGGGCAGGCCGCCGGGCAGTACCTGCTCAACCTCGACGATACCCGCCCCTCGATCCCGTTCCTCGCCTCCTCGGTGCTGGTCTCCCTGGCCTCTATCCCGGTCCTGCTGACCCATATCGCCGCGCCGGAAACCGGCGATGCCCCGCCCTTCTCGCTTCGCCGCCTCTACGACACTTCGCCGCTCGGCGTGATCGGCTCGATCCTGACCGGCATGATGCTGGGGGCGTTCTACGGCCTTGCCGCGGTGAGCGTGCGGCGCATCGGCCTCGACATGGGCGCAACTGCAATGTTCATGTCCGCGGTGATCCTTGGCGGCGTCGCGCTGCAATGGCCTCTCGGCCAGTTATCCGACCGCTATGACCGCCGCCGCGTGATCGTCCTGACATTCGCCGGGGCAACACTGGTCTGTGCCGGACTGACCGGCACCCAGCACAACGGCATCCAGCTCCTCGGCCTGGGCGCCCTGTTCGGCGGCTTGACCTTCGCGCTCTATCCGCTGTGCGTGGCGCACACCAACGACCGCCTCGAAGCCGACGAACGCGTCGGCGCGACCGGCGGACTGGTCCTGCTCTATTCGGCGGGCGCCGCGCTCGGCCCGATCCTCGGCTCGGCAGCGATGACCCTGCCCTTCGAGAGCGGCCTCTTCGCGTTCATCACGCTTTGCGCCGGCGGCGCACTTGCCTTCGGCCTGTGGCGCCAGACCGCCACTCCGCCCGTTCCTTCAGAAACGCAGCACGCCTACCAGATCCTGCCGCGCACCACCCCGGTTGCTGCCATGCTCGATCCGCTCGGCCCCGATGACATTCCAGCCACGGAAGATTCCTGATGCAGACAGACCCAGCAACCCTGCGCCGCGCCATTGCCGCTTCGGCGATCGGCAACGCCACCGAATGGTTCGACTACGGAATCTATTCCTACGGCGTCACGTATATTTCGGCAGCGCTGTTCCCCGGCAACACCGAGGAAGCCGTGCTTTTCGCGCTGGCGACGTTCGCCATCTCGTTCCTGGTGCGTCCGCTGGGCGGAATCTTCTGGGGGCCGCTGGGAGACCGGCTGGGCCGCAAGTCGGTGCTGGCGATCACCATTGTCGTCATGTCGGGGGCGACCTTCTGCGTCGGCCTCTTGCCATCCTATGCCACCGCCGGGTTCTGGGCGCCGCTGCTGCTGATCGTGCTGCGCATGATCCAGGGCTTCTCCACCGGCGGCGAGTACGGCGGTGCGGCGACCTTCATGGCCGAATACGCACCGGACGAGAAGCGCGGCTTCTGCGGCAGCTTCCTCGAATTCGGCACGCTGGCCGGCTTTTCGCTCGGCGCGCTGCTGATGCTGGGCTTCTCGCTGCTGCTGGGAGAGGCGGCGATGCACGACTGGGGCTGGCGCATCCCCTTCCTCGTCGCCGGACCGCTCGGCGCCGTGGGTGTCTACTTGCGTTCGCACATGGAGGACACGCCGGTCTTTCGCGAGGAACACGAGAAGGCCGAGCGCGTCTCGCACGGCCTGCCCTATCTCATGGCCCATTACTGGCGGCCGATGCTGGTGATGGGCGGCATGGTGATCGCGCTCAACGTCGTGAACTACACGCTGCTCAGCTACATGCCCACCTACCTGCAGCGCCGCCTCGGCCTGACCGCCGACGAAGCGCTGGTCGTGCCGATCCTGGGCATGCTGTTCATGATGGTCCTGCTGCCGATCACCGGAGCGCTGTCCGACAGGATCGGGCGCAAGCCGCTCTGGTGGTTCTCGCTGATCGGTCTCTTCATCGGCGTGGTGCCGCTCTACATGCTGATGGGCACGGGCCTGTCCGGGGCCGTGATCGGCTTCCTGGTCCTCGGCCTGCTCTACGTCCCCCAGCTGGCGACGATTTCCGCGACCTTCCCGGCCCTGTTCCCGACCGCGGTGCGCTTTGCCGGCTTCGCGATCTCCTACAACGTGGCAACCTCGATCTTCGGCGGCACGGCACCGGCAATCGGCAGCGGACTGATCTCGGCCACCGGCGACCCGCTGATGCCCGCCTACTACATGATGGCCGCCTGCGCGGTGGGCGCAGTCGCGCTGCACTTCATGAAGGAAACGGCCGGCCAGCCCCTGTCCGACGCCCCTCCGGTCAAGGGCGCTTCGCGAGGCGTGAAAGTCGAAGCGATCTAAGGACCACTGACGCCTCCCGATAGCTGCTCAATTTCCAGGCGCGCACTTTGCCCACAGCCTAGCTCCAGGTCGCCTCGGGCGGCAGGCTCATCAGGATCGCGTCGATGTTGCCGCCGGTCTTGAGGCCGAACAGCGTGCCGCGGTCATAGACGAGGTTGAATTCGGCATAGCGGCCGCGCCATTCGAGTTGCTGCGCCTTGTCGGCGGGCGTGAAGTCCATGCCCATGCGACGGCGCACGAGGCGCGGAAACACGGCCAGGAACGCTTCGCCAACCGCCATGGTGTAGGCGAAGTTCGCTTCCCACGCAGCCTCGTCCGCGCACTCCAGGTGGTCGTAGAAGATCCCGCCGACACCGCGGTGGACATTGCGGTGGGGGATGAAGAAGTACTCGTCCGCCCAGGCCTTGTAGCGCTCGTAATAGTCGGCGCCGTGGGCATCGCAGGCGGCCTTGAGTTCCGCGTGGAATTCCGCGGTATCCTCGTCGTAGGGCAGCGGCGGATTGAGGTCTGCGCCACCGCCGAACCACGCCTTGGTCGTCGTCAGGAAGCGGGTATTCATGTGCACGGCGGGCACATGCGGATTGGCCATGTGCGCAACAAGGCTGATGCCGGTTGCGGAAAAGGCGTTCTGTTCGGCCGAGGCCCCGTTGATCGAGGCGGCGAAGTCCCTGGACAGCGAGCCGACCACGGTCGAAACGTTGACGCCGACCTTCTCGAAGACCTTGCCCTTCATCAGGCCGCGCGTGCCGCCGCCCGTCTCGCCTTCGGCCCCGCCTTCGACCGCCGAGCGCTTCCACGGGGTATAATCGAAGGCAGCCGACGAGCCGGCCTCGCGTTCGATCGCCTCGAATTCGGCGCAGATCCTGTCACGCAGGGTCTCGAACCAGGTGCGGGCGCGCAGGGTGTAAGGGGTCCAGTCGGTCATGCCTAATCCTTGTTTGCGCGCCGCTTGCCAAATCGAGCCGCCTGCGGCAAGGAAAAGCCATGGTTCCCTTTTCGTTCCAGTCCGAGGAAATGCACCTCGTCGGCGCTGCCGGAACGCGGGGCAGCGCGATCTACTGGCCGCGCGAACAGGCCCTGCTGGTCGCCGATCTCCACCTCGAGAAAGCCAGCTACTACGCGCAGGGGGGCCAGATGCTGCCCCCCTACGACAGCCGCGAAACGCTGGAGCGGCTCGCCCATGCGGTGCGGCAGACAGGTGCCCGGCGCGTCTTCGCGCTGGGCGACAATTTTCACGACAGCGAAGGGACCGGACGGCTCGATCCCCATGCCCGGGGCATGCTCGATGCCCTTACCCGCGCGCTCGACTGGGTGTGGATCATGGGAAATCACGATCCTGAGCTTGGCGCCGAAGCCGGGGGCACCCGCCTTGCGGAAGTCGAAATCGCCGGGCTGGTGCTGCGCCACAAGGCGCAGGGAGCGACGCACCTTCCCGAACTGTCCGGGCACTATCACCCGCGCCTGATCGTGTCCGCACGGGGCCGCAGGATCGCCCGCCCTTGCGCGGTGCGCAGCGACAACCGATTGATTTTGCCTGCTTTCGGCGCCCTCACCGGCGGCATGGACGCAGCCCATCCGGCGATCCTTGCGGCGATGCAACCAGCCTCTGCGATCGATGCGCTGGTGCCCGCCACAGGGCGATTGATTGCATATCCCCTCTGGCGCGCGGCGGCCTGAAGGCCCATATAAGCGGGCATAAGCCGTGCATTCGGCTGGGGCTCTATGTTAATCTTGCGAATTCCCGCTTTGCTTGGCGGGTCAAATCGCACTATTGAGCGCCCCATTCGCACGTAAATCGAAGACGACTCAGGAGAACGCTTATAGCACCCCCACCCCGGCGCATGATGACGCCACCGGTCAAGAGCGGACCGCGCTACAACAATTTCATCCAAGCCGACAAGGTCCGCGTGATCGACGAGAACGGCGAGAACATTGGCGTCATGTACACCCGTGAGGCTATCGAGCAGGCGGCCGAAGTCGGCCTTGACCTGGTAGAAGTCTCGCCCAACGCAGACCCGCCGGTGTGCAAGTTCCTCGACGTCGGCAAGTATCGCTACGAGGCCCAGAAAAAGGCCAATGCAGCGCGCAAGACGCAGAAGACGCAGGAGATCAAAGAGATCAAGATGCGTCCGAACATCGACGATCACGACTACGACGTGAAGATGCGCAACGTGCAGCGCTTCATCGGCGATGGCGACAAGGTGAAGGTCACCCTGCGCTTCCGTGGCCGCGAACTGTCGCACCAGCAGTTGGGCATGGACCTGCTGCGCCGCGTGCAGGCCGATGTGGAAGAGATCGCGAAGATCGAAGCCTATCCGCGCATGGAAGGCCGCCAGATGCTGATGGTGCTGGCGCCCAAGTAAGCGCTGACCGGCATTGCCAAAGAAAAAGGGCGTACCCGCCGGGTGCGCCCTTTTTCTTTGCTGGCAAAAGCGTGTGCTGTCAGTCCTTGGGCACGCGACTGCCTGCCACAGGCCGCCATCCCGAACTTGATCCGGGGTCCACGCGCTCCGGTGATAACCCGAAGCAAATGCGCCGGGTTAACCGCCAGGAAGTACGCCAACCTGCTTCTCCCCCTCGCATCATCCTGAGATTTGTGGCTTAAGTCCCTCAAACGGGAATGGGGGGATGACATCGGCATGGATGCCAAGCGGATCGGATTGATCGCGGGACTGGTGCTGTTCGGGGCAACGCTGATCCTGCCCGAACCGGCAGGAATGCCGCCGCAGGCATGGACCGTCGCGGGCCTCGTCGCCCTGATGGCCTGCTGGTGGATGACCGAGGCCCTGCCGCTGACCGCGACCGCGCTGGCCCCTTTCCTCGTCCTGCCATTTGCCGGGGTCATGACGGCGGGCGAGACGGCCTCCAGCTACTATTCCCCCACCCTGTTCCTGATCCTGGGCGGCGCCTTCATCGCCCTTGCCATCGAGCGCACCGGACTGCACCGGCGATTGGCTCTGTCCCTGCTCGACGGGCTGGGTTCCAAGGGCGGCGCGGGTCGCCTGCTGTTCGCCTTCATGATGGCTGCGGCGATCCTGTCGATGGCAATTTCCAATACGTCCACGGCGCTGATCATGATGCCCATGGCCCTTGCCGTGATCGAGGCCGGCGGCATCGCGGACGACGAACGCCAGGGCCTGGCCGGCGCCCTGCCCATGGGCATCGCTTTTGCCGCATCGATCGGCGGCCTCGGCACGATCGTCGGCTCGCCGACCAATGCCATCGCGGTTGCCCTGCTCGATTCGATGATCGGCCTGCACATCAGCTTTGCCCGGTGGAGCCTTATCGGCATTCCCCTCGTCCTGGTGGGCATTCCACTGGCTGCTTTCATCGTTGCCCGCATGCAGGCGGTCGCCACGCATCCTTTCGACGTTCGCGCCGCGCGCGAGGCGATTGCCGTCCATCACAAGTGGACCGAGCCGGAACGCCGTCTCGTCCCGCTCGTCGCAGTGGCCTTCGCGCTGTGGATGCTGACGCCGTTGATCGCACCGCTTCTGCCCAAGGGTTCGCTGACCGACGGCACGATCGCGGTGGGCGTCGGCCTGCTGCTCTTCGTGGTGCCGGACGGAACCGGACGCCCCCTGCTCAACTGGGATGAAGCCAATCGCGCGCCCTGGGGCGTCATCATGATGTTCGGCGGCGGCCTTGCGCTGGCCGAAGGCATGGGCGCCTCGGGGCTCGCCGACTGGCTGGGCCGGTCGCTCCTGCCGCTGTCCGCCGTCCCATTGCCCGTCGTCGCGCTTGCGATCACCGCCATGGTCATCGTCATCACCGAGTTCGCCAGCAACGTCGCGACGGCCAGCGGCATCATGCCGGTCGTCGCCAGCCTGGCGGTCGCGCTGGGTGCCGATCCGATCCTGCTGGCCATGCCCGCAGCGCTCGCCGCAAGCTGGGGCTTCATGCTGCCCGCAGGCACCGGACCCAACGCCATCGCCTGGGCAACCGGGCGCATCGAACTGCCGCGCATGATCAAGTCGGGCCTGCTGCTCGACATCGCGGGCGCACCGCTGATCGTCGGCGTGGTCTGGCTGGTCTCGCTGCTGATCGGGAGATAGCGGGCCGGACATAGGGGAGTGCCCCCGCCGCCGCCTCAGGCCCCTTCCGCACCTTTCGTCATCGCCGCACAGGCGGGGCTGACGCTTGCTCTACGCGCAAATCAGTAGGGACACGATCAACCGTGCCATTCGCGCCGCTCTTCGGCGGCACGCAGGACTTCGTAGGCAAGCTGGTAGGTCTGGAATGCCTTGGCAGCCTCGGCATCGCCCGGCCGGACGTCGGGATGCACTTCCTTGGCTTTCGTGCGCCAGGCCTTGCGCACTGCGTCGAAGTCCGCATCGGGTTCGAGGCCAAGGGCTTCGAGCGCGCGCAGTTCATCGCCGCTGCGGCTGCCGTCACCCGACCCGGCCCAGCCGTAGTGCGCCGATTCCTGGTAGCCTTCGTGGGTCTGGCGCTCCTTCTTTTCACGCGCCGCGGCCTCTTCCTTGGTGAGGCCGGCGAAATAGTCCCAGCCGGCATTGTACTCGGCCGCGTGCTTCTGACAGAAGTACCAGCGGTCCGGGCTGCTGGGGCTTTTCGGCGCGGGGCAATCGCCCGGTTCGGAGCAGCCATGGCGATCGCACAGGCGGACCTGCGCGGCTTCGCGCGCGGACTCGTAGCCGCGCCAGCGCGGGAATCCCCAGTCCATGGATCTGCGTACGCGGCTCATTGACTTAGCGATACGCTGCGACTCGAAATGGATGCAAGTCTTGTAAATCGCAGGAAACCGCCTAACGCTCCCGCCGTCGTTGCATTGCAGCAGTAGCCCGAAGCAATTATACTAACCTGGCTTAGTATTGTGAGGCGCCCATGAGCAAACGGCTGGCCCTATCCGCATGCTTCTCCATCCTGATGATGGCGATCTACGTGCTGTTCGGCGAAAACGTCGCGCGCGAGCCGTTGGGACCGCCCCGGTTCATGACGGGACAGGGCTACGGAGCCAGCGTGAAAACGCCCGAGCTGCTGGGCAGCCCGGGCGATCTTCTCAAGTTTGGTCAGTAAGCCGATCAGTCGATCGTGACAGTGACCGCGCGGCGGTTCTGCGCCCAGGCCTGCTCGTTCGAACCGAGCGCAACCGGGCGTTCCTTGCCATAGCTGACGGTCGAAATACGCGCAGCATCCACGCCGAGGCTCACGAGATAGTTCATCGCGGCATTGGCGCGGCGTTCACCCAGCGCAAGGTTGTACTCGCGCGTGCCGCGCTCGTCGCAGTGGCCTTCGATGGTGGCGCGCTTGTTGGGATACTGGAGCAGCCATTGCGCCTGCTTGGCCAGCGCGTCCTGATCCATCGCGTCGATGTCGTACTTGTCGGTGTCGAAGTAGATCGTGTCCGACCCGCTCATCTTGGCAAGGAAGTCGGCCTGGCTACCCGGAGTCGGGCCAAGATCGGCGGGCGGAGCCTGCGTCGTGGTGGCCGGGCCGGGCTCGGGCGGAAGTTCCTTGGGCGCCTTGGAAGCGCAAGCCGAAATGGCCAATGCCCCGGCAAGGAGAAGCATCGTCGAAGCGGACTTCGAGAAGCGAGGAGTCTGTAAGGTAGAAGACATGGGGCAATCTCCTGTGCTGCACAGCCAAATGAAATGGCTGGCATCGGCTATAGTTCCGATCATTACTTAACAAAGGTTTCCTGAGTGCGCACCCGTAAACGGTGCAAATTACACTCAGGGTCGGACCGGACCCCACGCAGGGTCCGACGCGCCCACTGGCGTGGGCAATTTACGTTCGTTCCGGCCCGTCAGGTCAACTTGCCAGATCGAAGTAATTCCGGAGTTCTTCTCGGTGCGGAAGAACTGGACGATGCGACCGTTGGGAGACCATGTCGGCGCTTCGTCCTGCCACGAATCGGTGAGATAGCGCATGCCCCGCCCGTCCGGGCTCATGACCGCGATACGCAGGTTTCCGGCAATGTGGGTGAAGGCGATCTGGTCGCCGCGCGGGCTCCATTCCGGCGTTGCCGCACGGCCGCCGAAGAAGCTGATGCGGTGCTGGTTGGAACCGTCGGCGTTCATCACGTAGACCTGCTGGCTGCCCGAACGGTCGCTCTCGAACACGATCCGGCTGCCGTCGGGCGAGTAGCTGCCGCCGATGTTGATGCCCGGACCGTTGGTCAGGCGCTGCGGCGTGCCACCCCCTGCCGAGGAAATGCGGTAGATGTCGGTGCGGCCGCCCGTCGACATAGAATAGAGCACCCACTTTCCGTCCGGCGACCAGCGCGGCGCCATCGTCGGATTGCCGGTACGCACGATCAGCTTCTGGCTGTTGGTCGCCAGATCGTAGGAATAGATGCTCGGCTGGCCGTTGAGGTACGAGAGGTAGAGGATCTTGGAATAGTCGGGCGAATAGCGCGGGGTCAGCGCGGTCGCCTGCCCACTCGTCAGATAGCGGTGGTTGGCGCCGTCCGAATCCATCACCGCCAGCCGCTTGATGCGGCGGTCCTTGGGTCCGGTCTCGGCGATGTAGGCGATCTTCGAATCGAAGAACGGGCTTTCGCCCGAAAGGCGCGAATAGACCATGTCGGCGCACTTGTGCGCGGCGCGGCGCCAGTCGGCCGGGCCGACCTGCCAGCCGCCCTTGGCCAGCTGCTGCTTGAGCGCGACGTCGTAAAGGTAGCAGCCCACGGTAAGCTGCCCGCTCGCCGCGGCGCGGACATAGCCCTGCACCAGCATGTCGGTACTGCGGACCGACCAGATCGGGAAGTTGGGCGTCTGCACTTCGGAGAAAGCCGGCTGCGGCAGGCCCGCCGGGCCCGAGGGCTTGAACAGGCCGTTGTTCTTGAGGTCCGCCGCGACAACCTGCGACAGGGCCCGGCCCAGCGCCGCGGTGGAGCCTGCATTCGTCTGCGTGGGAACGTCCGCGTCGGTGGCGAACGTGGTGATCGCGATGCCCAGGTCCTGCCAGTCGCTGTCGTCGGAGACCGAACCGGTCAGGCCGCCGTCGTCCGAGACGAGCCCGCCCCCGGCATCCGGGACAGGCGCGGTGTCCTGCGCGGCGAGAGGGGCTGCCGCGCAAAGCGCAAGAACCGAGACGAGCGAAAGTATCCGGGGGGTCATTGCGATAGCCTCTTGTCGAACTTGAACGACGATACGCGTTTCCACGCATCGTAGTAATCCGCGGGAAGATTGAAAGGCGCAGCCAGCTGCACCGCCCTGATCGCCTGTTCGGCGTGGCGCGGGGCCTGGTTGCGGTTGACGTCGGTAATGCCGGTCTGGCGCACCACGGTGGGGCGACCGTCGAGCGTTCCGTCCTTGTTGAGGTTGAAGGCAAGGTAAGTCACAAGATCCTCCGCCTCCGGCCCCTGCGGGGCCTGCCAGTGGGGCTTGAGCTGGCGCGTGATCGCCGCGGAAAGCGCGGAACGCACCGCCGGGCCGATCTCGGCCGCGGGCGCGCCCTTCCCCTGCGTCGCTTGCGCGCCGCTCACGCCTTCGAGAAAGTTCGAGCCGACACGGCTGCCGCCGGTTTTCTTCGTGGTGGTCGCGCTCG
Organism: Novosphingobium sp. KN65.2; assembly: GCF_001368935.1. Classification (NCBI taxonomy): domain Bacteria; kingdom Pseudomonadati; phylum Pseudomonadota; class Alphaproteobacteria; order Sphingomonadales; family Sphingomonadaceae; genus Novosphingobium; species Novosphingobium sp. KN65.2. Next base: position 104,101 of record NZ_CCBH010000143.1, on the reverse strand, counting down.
CCTTCGATGGGGAACTACTCGGGCTGGAGACGATCTTGTCGATCGCGCTGCTCTTGCGGCTGGGCGGAGACTTGGTCTCGGTTTTCTTCTTTTCCGGCGCCTTCTTGGTCTCTACCGGCTTGGCCTTGGGTTCGGGCGGCAGCGGCGAAGGCGAGGGCTGGATTTCGGGAACCGGAGCAGGAGCCGGCGCGGGCGCTGCCTCACCGATGGTCGGAGCCACATCGGCCGCGGCCTGGCTGTTGGGATCGGGCGAAGTCGATGTCAGTCCGTAGTCATCGCTGATATTCACTTCGATCCGTTCGGGCGGACGGACGACCTGATCGGTATGCGGGTCGAGAAACATCGCGCCCAGAACCGCGGCATGAAGCGCGATTGCCAGTGCAAGTCCGTATTTCTCATCCCTGCGCAGCCCGAGGATTGCCATGATGCGAACCCTAGCTCAGCCGCCTGAACGGCTGCTGACGCCGGTCACCAGCGAGATCGAGGTGAAGCCGGCATGGTTGAGTTCGCCCATCACGCCCATGACGGTGCCGTAATCGAGCGCCTTGTCCGCGCGCAGGGTCACGAGCGGCTTCTTGCCATCGGGGCCCGGCGTCACTGCGGCGAGGCGATCGGCCAGTTCTCCCGGAGCGAGCGCCTCTTCCTCGAAATAGATCACGCCGTCACGCTTGATGCTCAGCGTAATCTGCGCGGCTTCCTCCGACATCGCCTTGGCCCGGCTGTCGGGCAGCTCGATCGGCACGGCGGCCTTTAGCAAGGGCGCCGTCACCATGAAGATGATGAGCAGGACGAGCATGACGTCGACCAGCGGCGTGACGTTGATGTCCGCCATCGGCGCACGGGTCCCGCGTCCCCGCCGATTGCGACCACCGCCTCCTGACAGTCCCATTGCCATGTCCGGGCTCCGTCAGCGCTGTTCGAGCTGGCGCGTGAGCGCCGCGTGAAGCTGGTCGGCAAAGCGCTGCATGCGCGCTTCGAACGAATTCACCCGGTGCGAGAAGCGGTTGTAGGCGATGACTGCCGGGATCGCCGCGAACAGGCCGATCGCGGTGGCGAACAGCGCTTCGGAAATGCCGGGCGCGACGACCGCCAGCGAGGAGTTCTGCTGCTGGCCGATCTGGAAGAAGCTGTTCATGATGCCCCAGACGGTACCGAACAGGCCGACGAAGGGCGCGACCGAACCGACGGTGGCGAGGAAGTTGAGACGATCCGAAAGGGCGTCCGCCTCTTCGCCGAGCGAAGATGTCATGGCGAGCGCAATGCGCTGGCGCGCACCTTCGTGGTCCACGTTGCGCGCCTGGGCATTGCGGCGCCATTCGGCCAGCCCGGCTCCGGCCACCTTGCCCAGCGGCACGTTCCGGCGCGCGCGGTCCTTCTGGAACGTCTCAAAGTTCTCGGCCTCCCAGAAGCCGTCCTCGTACTCGTCGCAGCGGCGCTGGATGCCGCCCATGCGCATGGTGAAGGTGATGATGATCATCCAGACCCAGATGCTCGCCAGCAGCAGGCCGAACATGATGGCCTGAACGACGATGTCCGCGTCAAGGAACAGCTTGATCGGGTTGAGCCGATCGGATTCGCCGCTGATCGCTACGGCAGAAGCAAGCAGGTCGAGAGTCATTCTAGTCCTTCCGGGCCGGATTCAAGGCCAGAAACAGGGCCTGTGGCGGGAGATTGAGAAAGCATGCGCCCGTCAACGAGCGAATCGAACGCATGTTGCCAGGCGGCAGGTTGTTTGCGCGGTCGTCCATCAGGACCGATGAACCCTACCTTGACGATGGCTTCGCACAGCCGCGTTTCACCGCGCCGGGCCACCTGCCTGAGCGTGCAGGCGACGCGGCCGACCGTCTCGGGAAATGTCTCGATGACGACGGCATCGCCCAGTCGGGCCGGAGCGCGGTAGCGCAGCGAAGCCTCGGCCACGGTGTAGAGCCCCTCTCCCGATTCCAGCGCGGCGCGCTGGTCGATCCCGAGCAACTCGAGAAGGTCGGAACGGGCGCGCTCGAACCAGCGCAGGTAATTGGCATGGTACACGATCCCGCCCGCGTCGGTGTCTTCATAGTACACGCGCAGGGCATAGCGGTGGACACCGAGGTCGATCGCGCCGCAACTGGGTTCGGGAATGGCCATCATGCAGCGCGGATGTGTAGCGGGGCCTTCCCCCACTGCAAAGGGACAGACGGCAGCTTACCGCCCGTCAGCCACGCCACATCGGCCCGATGGGTGTGGATATCTCTCCGTCAGGCGCCGGTTCAGTCGCAGATCATGTGGAAGAACTGGCGGCCGCCGAAAATGTGGACGTGCAGGTGCGGCACTTCCTGATGGCCGTTGTTGCCCATGTTGACCATCAGGCGATAGCCCGGCCCGTCCAGCTCGAGCTGGCGCGTGACATTGCCGACCGCGCGCATGAAGGCGGCGATCTCGGCATCGTCGGCCTTGGCGGTAAAGTCGTCCCAGGAGACATAGGCGCCCTTGGGGATCACCAGAACATGGATCGGCGCCTGCGGACGGATGTCGTTGAAGGCCAGCGCGTGGTCATCCTCGTAGACCTTCGTGCAGGGCAGCTCGCCGCGCAGGATCTTCGCGAAGATGTTGTTCTCGTCGTAGGGCTGCTTGGGATCGATGGGCATTCTCAGGGCTCCCGCGGAAGGCGTTGATCGTCTTGAGGGAAAGGTCAGTCCTTGGGGCGCGATGCCTTTTCGGCGATGCCCGAGACGCCTTCGCGGCGGTCGAGTTCTGCCAGGACATCGGCGAAGGGTACGCCCTTGGCGCCGAGCAGGACCATGAGGTGGAACAGCAGGTCGGCGGATTCGCCGATCAGTTCCTTGGGGCCCTGCGCCAGTGCGGCGATGATCGTCTCGGTCGCCTCTTCGCCCAGCTTCTGGGACATCTTGCCCAGCCCGCTGGCATTGAGTTTTGCGACATAGCTGGATTCGGGATCGGCCGCGCGGCGCGCCGCGATCGTGGCTTCGAGGCGGGACAGCGTGTCCCCGCTCTGGGATTGCGGACTCGTCATGATGCGCCAAGCCATGCGGCGCGGCGCCTTCGCGGTCAAGCCGCCGTGAAAGTTCCGGGCAAATTCAGTCCCTGGACCGGCGCGATGACAGGCGCCGCCCCAGGGCCAGGCCGGCAAGGCCGATGCCCAGCAGGGCCAGTCCGCTCGGCTCCGGCAACGGCACGCTGGTCGCGGCGAAGACGGGGACCGGAAGGACAATCAGTATGGCAAGCGAAATGCAGTGACCGGTGTAACGCACGGGGGGAAGAGCCTCACGGAGTCGAAGTGTCCTGCGCCCATCCGATCATCCGGAGGGGGCAGCAAGCACCTATCGGCGCCTGTCCCGATGTGGATCACTGCCGGCGCGAAAGCTCAACGCGCGAAGGCCGGTGTCAGGCCCGTGCCGGAAGTCCCGCAGAGCGCAGCGCAGCGTGCGCCTCGGCGATCGAATGCTTGCCGAAGTGGAAGATCGAGGCGGCCAGCACGGCGCTCGCATGGCCGCGCGTCACACCCTGAACAAGGTGATCGAGCGTGCCCACGCCGCCGCTGGCGATGACCGGGACCGAGACCGAGTCGGCAATCGCGCGCGTAAGTTCGAGGTCGTAGCCGCTCTGCGTTCCATCCCCGTCCATCGAGGTGACGAGCAGTTCGCCCGCGCCGAGGTCCGCCAGCTTCAGCGCGTGCTCCAGCGCATCGATGCCGGTCGGGCGGCGACCGCCGTGGGTGAAGATTTCCCAGCGCCCCTCGCCCACCTTGCGCGCATCGACAGAGGCAACGATGCACTGCGAGCCGAACTTGTGGGCGATATCGGCGACCACTTCGGGCCGCGAAACGGCTGCGGAGTTCACTGCAACCTTGTCGGCACCCGCCAGCAGCAGCGCGCGCGCATCCTCGGCGGTGCGTACGCCGCCGCCCACGGTCAGCGGCATGAAGCAGACTTCCGCGGTACGCTGGACGATGTCGAGCAGCGTGCCGCGTCCTTCATGGCTGGCCGAAATGTCGAGGAAGCACAGCTCGTCCGCACCGGCCGCGTCATAGGCACGCGCCTGTTCGACCGGATCGCCCGCGTCCTTCAGGTCGACGAAGTTGACGCCCTTGACCACGCGGCCATCGGCGACGTCGAGGCAGGGAATGACGCGGACGCGCACGGTCATGGCTTCAGCCTTTCTGCGCCATCTGGATCGCGGTGGCGAGATCGAGGCGGCCGTCATAGAGCGCGCGCCCGGTGATGACGCCCTCGATGCCGTCCTTCTCGTGCAAGGTGAGCATGCGGATGTCGTCGAGGCCCTTGACACCGCCCGATGCGATCACCGGAAGGTCGGTCTGGCGCGCGAGATCGACGGTCGCCTGCACATTGCAGCCCTTGAGCAGGCCATCGCGGCCGATATCGGTGAACAGCAGCGAGGCGACGCCGGCGTCCTCGAACCGGCGGGCCATGTCGACGATCGAGACGTCGGAAACTTCGGCCCAGCCCTCGGTCGCGACCATGCCGTCGCGCGCGTCTACGGCCACGACGATGCCGCCCGGGTATTCCTTCGCCATGTCCTTGACGAACTGCGGGTCCTTGAGCGCGGCAGTGCCCATGACGACGCGGCTGACGCCCAGCTCGAACCAGCCCGCGACCGCCTCGGGCGTGCGGATGCCGCCGCCGAGCTGCACGTGGCCGGGGAATGCTTCGAGAATCGCCTCGACCGCTTCGCGGTTTTCAGCCTTGCCCGCGAAGGATCCGTCGAGATCGACGACATGGAGGAACTGCGAGCCTGCATCGGCGAAGAGCATCGCCTGCGCGGCCGGGTTGTCGCCATAAACGGTCGCGCGCGCCATGTCGCCTTCGGCGAGACGGACGACCTGGCCCTGCTTGAGGTCGATGGCGGGGAATACGATCATTTCAGGGCTTCCAATCGAGGAAACGGGAAAGCAGCGCGAGGCCGAATGCCTGGCTCTTTTCGGGGTGGAACTGCACGCCCACGACATTGTCGCGGGCAACGGCAGCGACAAGTCCGCCGCCATGGTCGGTCATCGCCGCCACGTCTTGCCCTTCATCGGGCACGAAGTGATAGGAGTGCAGGAAGTAGGCCTCGCCCGCCTCGACCAGCCCGTGCGCCGGGTCCTTGCGGCCGAGCGAGACGTCGTTCCAGCCCATGTGCGGGATCTTGATCGCCGGATCGGTGCGCTCGATCAGGCGAACTTCGCCCGCAATCCAGCCCAGCCCCTTGGTGGAGCCATGTTCCAGACCGCGGGTGGCGAGAAGCTGCATGCCTACGCAAATGCCCAGGAACGGCGCGCCACCGACGTGCACCCTCTCGTTCATCGCTTCGACCATGCCGGGGATCGCCCAGAGCCCCTTGGCGCAGGCCTTGAATGAGCCCACGCCAGGCAGGACGATGCGGTCCGCAGCACGAACGACGGCGGGATCGGCAGTGGTCTTGACGTCTTCGGCCCCGGCCGCGCGCAGGGCATTGGCTACCGAATGGAGATTGCCCGCACCGTAATCGATCAGGGCCAGCGTCATGCGGCCAGTCCCTCGAGCCCGGCCGACAGGAAGGTGGGCGCCCATTCTATCACGTCGACTTCGGCAACGCCGCCTTTGACGAAGGGATCGTCCTGGGCCAGCGCAACAATGGACTCGCGGCTTTCGCCCCTTGCGAGAATGACGCCGCCTTCGCGCGGGACCTTGCGGCCCCAGCCGATCAGGTGGCCGGCTTCATGCCCCGCCTTGAGCCAGTCGATATGGTCGGCCAGCAGCGCATCCACGGCCTCGACCGGGGCGATGTAGCGCAGCGAGAGAATGAAGCTCGCCATCACAGCGTGTCCTGTCCGAGGATCCCCTTCGTCGACGGAATCGCCCCGCCCTTGCGCGGGTCCAGTTCCACCGCGGTGCGCATGGCGCGGGCGAAGCCCTTGAACAGCCCCTCGCAGATGTGGTGGTTGTTGGTGCCGTAGAGCAGTTCCATGTGCAGGGTGATACCAACCGCCTGCGAGATCGAGTGGAACCAGTGCTCGACCAGCTCGGTATCGAACTCGCCCAGCTTTTCCTGCGTGAAAGCGGCCTTCCACACGAAATAGGGACGCCCGGAGATGTCGAGCGAAACGCGGCACAGCGCCTCGTCCATCGGCGAGTGAACGTCGCCGTAGCGGCCGATCCCGGCCTTATCGCCCATGGCGCTGGCAATCGCCTGGCCGATCGCGATGGCGCTGTCTTCCGTGGTGTGGTGCTGATCGACGTGCAGATCGCCCGCGATCTTGCAGGTGATGTCGATCAGCGAATGGCGCGAAAACTGCTCGATCATGTGATCGAGAAAGCCAATGCCGGTCGAAACGTCGTAGGAGCCCGTACCGTCGAGGTTCACTTCGACGGCGATGTCGGTCTCGTGAGTCTTGCGATTGATCGAAGCTGTGCGCATGGGATGCGCCTATAGACCTGTATCTGCGGGAATCAATCACGCGCGAACACTCAGGGGCGAGTCCGCAAGATTTCCCTGTGGCGCAGACGGTTTACCTTGGAATAAGTGCGCCGAACAGTTAAAAAGGCGTGTCAACATGCTTGACCGCAAGATGAACGATGCGCACGTAGGGCGCGATGAACGATACGCCACCAGACAGCATGATCCCATACGACGAGATCGTACAGGAAGCCCTGCGCGCCGTAGTCGGACGCGTTCTGGGCCAAGTGGAAGCCTCCAACGGCGTTCTGCCGGGCAGCCATCATTTCTACATCACGTTCAAGACGACAGCCCCCGGCGTCAGCATTCCCGACGACCTGCGCGCGCGTTTTCCGGACGAGATGACGATCGTCCTCCAGAACAAGTTCTGGGACCTGGGCGTGCGCGAAGACGGCTTCACGGTGAGCCTGAGCTTCAACCAGCTTCCCGCGAAGCTGGACATTCCCTTCTCGGCGATCACCGCCTTCGTCGACCCGGCAGTCGATTTCGGCCTGCAGTTCCAGGCCATGGCCGACGACGAGGAAGAAGACGTCCCGGGCATGGCCGGTAACGACGCCGCGGAACGCGACGTCGCCTCGCGCATTACTCCCAGCGAGGATGGATCGAACGTCGTTTCGGTCGATTTCGGCAAGAAGAAGTAAGCGGGGCCAGCGGGCCCCGGGAAAGCAGGCTCGATGGTCACGAAGACTGGGCAGGACGAAGGCGAGGCGGTCATCGAAGCTGCTGATGCCCCTGTCGTGCCCGCTGCCACCGCTCCTGCCGGTCCCGACGAAGCCGCCGCCAGCGGGAAGAAGCGCAAGCGCAAGCTGCGCCCTTCCCCGCGCGAACTCGTCGGCCCGAGCCCCAACGACCATACCAACCTGGCCATTGCCGACATCGCCCTGCGCGGTGGCACCTTCCTGGCGCGACGCGCAGTGGAGAAAGCCCTGCTCGGCAAGAAGTATGCGCCCAGCAAGGCCAGTGCGATCCTCAAGGGGCGCACGATGGGCGAAACCATGCTCCACCGCACGCTCGCCCGGGTGGCCATGACCTCGGTCCCCGGCGCGATTCTCGTGGGCGGCGGACTGATCGCCAAGACGCTCTACGATCGCAGCAAGGCGCGCACCGCGAAGGCCGCAGGCGACGAAAAGCTCGCAGACATGGCCAAGGACGGCGAAGAGTCCTGATTGCACCGGACGCGCCGCCGGCCCGAGCAACCCGCCGCAAATGCGCAGCCCTCTTGATTTGCAGCGTCGCGCCCGCCATCGGGGGGCATGGACAGCGCATCCCATCCCATCCAAGACGCGGCCGCCGGCGGATCCCTCGCCAGGCGCGGCCTCATGTTCATCATGTCTTCGCCCTCGGGCGCAGGCAAGACGACGATTTCGCGCATGCTGCTCGAACGCGACGCGCACATCTGCATGTCGGTTTCCTGCACGACCCGCCCGCCGCGCCCCGGCGAAGTGGATGGAAAGGACTATCACTTCGTCAGCCAGGCCGAGTTCGACCGCATGGTCGCCGACGAGGAATTCCTCGAATGGGCGACGGTGTTCGGCAACAGCTACGGCACCCCCAAGGCGCAGGTGAAGGCGGGGCTGAAGGAAGGACAGGACTACCTGTTCGACATCGACTGGCAGGGCACCCAGCAGCTTTACCAGAAGCTTGAGCGCGACGTCGTGCGCGTGTTCCTGCTGCCGCCCAGTATCGACGAACTGCGCCGCCGCCTGACCGGGCGCGGCACCGACAGCGAAGACGTGATCGCCGCACGCATGGAACGCGCCCGGTCCGAGATCAGCCACTGGGACGGCTACGACTATGTCGTCGTCAACGACGATATCGACGCCTGCTTCGACAAGGTGCGCGAGATCCTCGCCGCCGAGCGGATGCGCCGCGCCCGCCAGACCGGCCTGATCGGCTTCGTGCGCGAGTTGATGACGCCCTGACGACCCACTTTCCGCGCCTCAATCGACTTGTCCTGCGCGCGCGCAGGCTCTAGGCGCGCCTCGAACGTACCCTTGCCGGAGAATACCACGATGTCCGAACTCGAATCCGCGATCGAAGCCGCCTGGGAAGCGCGCGACACCGTCACCCCCAAGAGCGACGACGTTCGCAAGATCGTCGACGAAGCGCTCGGCCTGATCGAATCGGGCGCAGCCCGCGTGGCAGAACCCGACGGCCAGGGCGGCTGGAAGGTCAACCAGTGGCTGAAGAAGGCCGTGCTCCTGAGCTTCCGCCTCAACGACAATGCCCCGGTTCCCGGTGGCGCCGCCGGTTCGCCCGCCTTCGACAAGGTGCCGGTAAAGTTCGACGGATGGGATGAAGCCAGGTTCCGCGAAGCCGGCTTCCGCGTCGTCCCCGGCGCCGTCGCCCGCCGCGGCACCTACATCTCGAAGAACGTCGTGCTCATGCCGAGCTTCGTCAACATCGGCGCCTACGTCGGTGAAGGCACGATGGTCGACACCTGGGCGACCGTCGGTTCATGCGCCCAGATCGGCAAGAACGTCCACATCTCGGGCGGCGTCGGCATCGGCGGCGTGCTCGAGCCGCTGCAGGCCGGCCCGGTCATCATCGAGGACAACGCCTTCATCGGCGCGCGTTCGGAAGTGGCCGAAGGCGTCATCGTCGGCGAAGGCGCAGTGCTCTCCATGGGTGTGTTCCTGGGCGCCTCGACCAAGATCATCGACCGTGCCACCGGCGAAGTCCACATCGGCAAGGTCCCGCCCTACGCCGTCGTCGTGCCCGGCTCGCTGCCCGGCAAGCCGCTGCCCGATGGCACCCCCGGACCGTCGCTTTACTGCGCCGTGATCGTCAAGACCGTCGACGCCCAGACCCGCTCGAAGACCGGCATCAACGAGCTGCTGCGCGACTGATCCACGCCCCCGGCGCGACAATCGCGCCGGAACGGTGTTCGCCATGGTGCGTTGCCTAGGGAAAGGGCCTCAGGAAAGGCCCCGACCCGATACAGGAGACGCACCGTGGAAACCCGTGGCGAAGAAATTCATATCGACAAGGACGAAGCCCGCGCCGGCGATACGCCGAACATCGTGCGCTACGTCCTGCTCATCAGCCTGGCCCTGGCGATCGTCGCACTCTCGGCGATCTGGATTACCGGCGCGCTGACCGACGACAATCCCGAAGGCAACAGCAGCGCAACGGCAGCAGCCTCCGTACAGGGCGACAGCATGAGCTGACATCGCCCGCGACAGATCGGTCCCGATTCAGTATCATGCCCCCGGCTCCCGCGCCCCGTACAAGCGGCGGAGCCATGATGGGGAGATGTGCGTGGCCGACCTTGAACGCTTCGTCGATGCCCAGCGGGCCTTCTATGCCCAGGCGCTCAGTGAATTGCAGAACGGCACCAAGTTGAGCCACTGGATGTGGTTCATCTTCCCCCAGATCGACGGTTTGGGCACCAGCCAGACCGCCCGGCTCTACGCCATATCCGGGATTACAGAGGCCCGCGCCTATCTGGCGCACGAGATTCTCGGCCCGCGGCTCGCCACCTGCACCGAAGCGATGCTGACGTGGGCCGGAAAGCGCAGCGCGACTTCGATTCTTGGCGAAGTCGACGCGATGAAATTCTGCAGTTGCATGACCCTGTTCGAAGCAGCCGGCGGCGGCGAATGCTTCGCCCATGCGCTCGACGCCTTCTGCCAGGGCCGCCGCGACGATCGCACGCTGGAATTGCTGAACCTGCGATAGACGCCCCGCCCCGGGACCCGCCCGATTCGCGCCTTGCGGGAACAGGCCTGCAGGCCTACATTCCAGTAGTAGGCCCGATATCCATAAGCGGCGCCAGACAGTCGCCGGGCCTGCGGGAGAGAGCGACTATGCAACGCATTGGCGATGAAGTTCATCTGGACACCGAGGAAGCGCGGGGCGGTTCCACGCCCCATATCGTGCGCTACGTGCTGCTTGCCAGCCTGGCCCTGGCAATCCTGGCCATGTCGGCGATCTGGATCACCCGCGCCGTATCCGAACGCCCCGATCAGGGCTGGCCGGTTACGGCCGAACAGCACGCGCTGGGCGGATAAGTCCGGCACGCGTCCGGCGGACGAGGCCTCGCCCGCCGGATCGCAGGCGCAATCAGAACGTCGTCGGCGATTCGATGGCCGGATCGTCGCGGTGGGCTGACGCGTAAGCTTCGGCTTCCTTCATCACCCGCATCATGTTGCCGCTGGCAATTTTTTCCAGTTCCGCTTTCGACAGGCCCCGCCGCGCCAGTTCGGTGAACAGCGCGGGATAGGTCGAGACGTCTTCCATCCCCTCGACCGTGACGTCGACTCCGTCGAAATCGCCGCCCAGCCCGACATAGTCGATCCCGGCGACCCTGACGATATGCACGATGTGGTCGGCAACGTCGTTCAATGAACCGTGCGGCATCGGGTTTTGCTGTTCCCATGCCTTCAGAGCCGCCTCCGCGCCCGCAGGATCGCCCGGATGCAGGGATTCCTGACGCGCCTTCTCGCCTGCCTGCGCCGCCAGCCACTGACGGGTGGGCTCGACCACGTAAGTCGGGAACACATTGACCATGACGATCCCGCCGTTCTTCGCCAGCAGTCCGAGAACGCCCTCCGGGACATTGCGGGTATGGCCATTGATCGCCCGCGCGTTGGAATGGCTGAACATCACCGGCGCGCGCGCCACTTCGAGCGCATCGCGCATCGTCGCCTCGCTCACGTGGCTGAGATCGACGAGCATTCCGATACGCTGCATCTCACGCACGACATCACGGCCGAAGTCGGTAAGGCCGTCATGCTCGGGCTTGTCGGTGGCGCTGTCGGCCCAGGCGGTGTTCCTGAAATGGGTGAGCGTCATGTAGCGCGCGCCCAGCGCATACATCTGCCGCAATACGCCCAGCGATCCGCCGATCGAATGGCCGCCCTCCATCCCCAGCAACGAGGCCACCTTGCCCGCCTTCATCGCCCGCGCGACGTCGGCGCTGCTTGTCGCGAACATCAGATCCTTGGGATAGGCGGCGATCAGGCGCCTGGCGACGTCGATCTGCTCCAGCGTCGCCTGCACGGCATGCTGGTCGTCCAGCCTGGCCGAAACGTAGACCGACCAGAACTGCGCGCCGACATGTCCCTTGCGCAGGCGGGTAATGTCGGTCTGCATTGCCTGCAGTTTGCGCTCGGGATCGACGGTAGCGCTCGTGTCGGTAAAGTCGAAACCGCCAAGGATGTCCTTGCGCCTTTCACGCAACTGCTCGGGCACGTCGTTGTGCCCGTCCCACACCGGGGCTTCGCGCAGGGCCGAAAGCGCGACCTGCCGCGGATCGGGCGCGGCCATGGCAACGACGGGCGACAGGGCCAGTGCAAGGAGCAGGCTTGTGCGCAAGGCTTTGTATCGCATGGCTTCCCTCATTCGACCGACGAATGCGCCGAACAGACGCGATCGCGCCGCAAAGCACAAGGCCCCGGCGGAAATTGCAGTCCCGATGTCTGTAAACGGTTGACGAAGAAGCCGCCGGCGGAGGCGGATGCCGAACGCGACCTTACCGGTCGCGATCCCCCCCGACCAAGCTTCGCCCCCGAGCGCCGGCGGCTTCTGTCAAAAATGGCGACAGAGCCGCCATCCCCCTGATGGCTGAAGGATTAGGTACAACCCATTGCTAAAGTGTTAACAAAACCGAAAGTCGAAGAAATGCGCGGGCTTCATGCTTAACATCGACCGCATACTGTTAGTTTTCGCACGGCGTAAAGAATTCCGACAGCATCGGGCCGGCCTGCATCGACCGAATTGGCGGTGCCTACTCACTTTGCTGGTAGATTGCGGCGATCGGGCGGCTTAACTGCATTGTCATGGGAGAGTTCGACTACATCATCGTCGGCGGCGGCAGCGCCGGTTGCGTGCTTGCCAATCGCCTGAGCGCAGACCCGGGAAACCGGGTCCTCCTGCTCGAGGCAGGCGGCAAGGACGACTACATCTGGATCCGCGTGCCGGTGGGCTACCTCTACTGTATCGGCAATCCGCGAACCGACTGGTGCATGTCGACGCAGGCGGAGGCGGGCCTGAACGGGCGCGCGCTGAAATACCCGCGCGGGCGTGTGCTGGGCGGCTGCTCCTCGATCAACGGCATGATCTACATGCGCGGGCAGGCGGCCGACTATGACGGCTGGCGACAGGCCGGAAACCCCGGCTGGGGCTGGGACGACGTACTGCCCTACTTCAAGCAGGCCGAAGACCACTTCGAAGGTTCGAGCGGCTTTCACGGCAGCGGCGGGGAAATCCGCGTGGAGAAGCAACGCCTGCGCTGGGAAATCCTCGAGGCGTTCCGGCAGGCCTGCAGCGAATACGGGATCGCTGCCGTGGACGACTTCAACCGGGGCGACAATGAAGGGACAAGCTTCTTTCAGGTCACCCAGCGCAAGGGATGGCGCTGGAGCGCCGCCGATGCCTTCCTGCGCCCGGTCCGCTCACGCGCGAACCTGAAGATAGAGACCGGCGCTCTCGTCGACAAGGTGATCGTCGAGGACGGGCGCGCGGTCGGCATTGCCTATTGCGTCGGCGGCGAGCAGCGCACCGCCAGGGCATGCGGCGAAGTCTTGCTGGCGGCGGGTGCAATCGGCTCACCCGCGATTCTCGAACGCAGCGGAATCGGCGACGCGGCTCACCTGTCGTCGCTGGGCATCGCCCCGCTCGTGAACCGCCCGGAAGTGGGCGGCAACCTGCAGGACCACCTGCAACTGCGCTGCGCCTGGAAAGTCTCGGGCGTGGCCACGCTCAACCAGCGCGCCGCCAACCTGTTCGGCAAGGCGCTGATCGGGCTGGAATATGTCCTGCGCCGCACCGGGCCCATGGCAATGGCTCCCAGCCAGTTGGGCGTCTTCACGAGAAGCGACGCCCGCTATGCCACGGCCAACCTGGAATATCACGTCCAGCCGCTCAGCCTCGAAGCCTTCGGCGGCGCGCTGGACCCCTTCCCCGCCTTCACCGCCAGCGTATGCAACCTGCGACCGGAGAGCCGCGGCACTACGCGCATCGCCAGCGCCGGTCCAGCTCAGGCGCCGGACATCCGCCCCAACTACCTCTCCGCCGAGGAAGACCGCCGCGTGGCAGCCCAGGCCATCCGCGTGACCCGCAGCATCGTCGCCCAGCCCGCCCTCGCCCGCTACGACCCGCAGGAAGTGCGCCCCGGCGCCGCCTATCAGAGCGAGGAAGACCTGCAGCGCGCGGCAGGCGACATCGGCACGACCATCTTCCACCCGGTCGGTACGGCGGCGATGGGCTCGGTCGTCGATGCCGGGTTGCGCGTAATCGGACTTGATCGCCTGCGGGTGATCGATGCATCGGTCATGCCCACGATCACATCGGGCAACACCAATGCGCCCACGATGATGATTGCCGAAAAGGGCGCCGCCATGATCCTTGCCTCCGCGCGGGCCTGATCGAGGGGAGCACGACAGATGAGTGACGCCGGTAGCGCCGCAGGGCAGATCATCGCACGCCTCGGCCTCGAGCCGCACCCCGAGGGCGGATGGTACCGCGAGACCTGGCGCGCCGACGCCGCGCCCGGGACGCGCGCCTGCGCCACTGCCATCCATTTCCTGCTCGAGCCCGGCCAGCGCTCGCACTGGCACCGCGTCGATGCCGCCGAACTGTGGCTGTGGCATGCCGGAGCCCCGCTGACGCTGGAGATCGCGACCGATCAAGCCGGTCCGGTCAGCCTGACCGTGCTGGGCGGGGATGTCCTGTCAGGCGAAGCCCCGCAGGTGCTGGTGCCACCGGGACACTGGCAGGCCGCGGCCCCGATCGGCGGATGGACACTGGTAAGCTGCGTGGTCGCCCCCGGGTTCGAGTTCTCCGGTTTCGAACTGGCCCCGCCCGACTGGTCGCCGCGCAGCTGACGGGCGCTGGACAAGTCCGGCCCGCTCGCGCAGTCTCCCATCCGGGGAATATCGGGGGTCTGGCCGCATGGCAGGCGAGTATGACAGCATCGACGAAGCCGCTCGCCGCGTGCTCGGTTCGCCGCTTCAGAACCTCGTTCGCGCGGCGATCTTCGTGCTCGCCGTCTTCGTGCTTGCCACCGCGGGCTTCGTCGCGTCCGGATGGAGCTTCGGCGACGCCGCCTACATGGTCATCCTCACGATCTTCTCGGTCGGATACGGCGAAGTCCACCCGATCGACACCGGCTGGCTGCGCGCGCTCGATATCGCGACGATCGTGCTGGGCTGTACCGGCATGATCGTGCTGACCGGCGCCCTCGTCCAGGTCTTCGCGCATTACCAGATACGCAACATTCTCGGGATCGACCGCATGCAAAGCCAGATCGACCGCCTCACGAACCACGCCATCGTCTGCGGTTACGGCCGCATCGGCAAGCAGCTTGCCATCGAGCTGCAACGCGCGCGAACCCCGTTCATCGTCGTCGACCGCAATCCGGCCAAGATCGCCGAGGCCGAAGCGGCCGGCCACCTGACGCTCAAAGCCGACGCCACCGATGAAGCCTCGCTCAAGACCGCCGGGATCGAGCGCGCCCGGGTGCTGGCGACCGTACTGCCCGACGATGCCCTCAACGTGTTCATCACCCTTTCGGCCCGCAACCTCAACCCGCGGCTGGAGATCATCGCGCGCGGCGAATATCCCACGACCGAAGGCAAACTGATCCACGCCGGGGCCAACAAGGTGGTGCTGCCCACCCACATCGGGGCCGAGCGGATCGCCGAGATGATCGTCTACCCCACGACTTCGCGGTTCCTGGGCGAAGCCCCACAGGTGCGCGACCTCAAGCGCGGCCTGCATGAATTCGGGCTGGAGATCGAAGCGGTAACGGTGCCGGAAAAGTCGGCGCTGGCAGGGGCAACGGTCGGAGAAGCCGAACGCCGGGCCTGCGGCGCGTTCTTCCTTGTGCAGATCGACCGCCCCAATGGGCAGAGCTACGTCCACCCCGCCGAGGATACGCGGATCGAGGCCGGTGACACGGTCGTCCTCGTTCTGCGCGGCACACGGATGACGGCAGGCTCGATCTTCACCGAACCACGGCAGCCCTTCAAGATGGGGCGGGGTTACGTCTGACGGCAAGCACCGCGATCAGGCGCGGTGCAATTCGCAAGTGAGCTTGCCGTGCTCAAAATTGCCGCGACAGACCCCGAACCCAAGATGCGGGCACTTGCGCTGCGCGCCAAAGCGGCTGCCCCGCGACTTCGCCACAGTCAGGCCAAGACCATGCGCCCCCTTGCCTGCAACCGCTGGGCTGCCATGTCCCTGCCCGCTTTCCATCATCGTCACGAATGCCATCGCCACCCCCCTGATCGGCTGAAGACCGCCATGTCCGGCCCATCCCGATTTCAACACCGGTATCGGAACAGGCGCCGGAAAACTTTGCGCTAGCGCAACAAGGCGCGGCAGTTTCCTGCCACGCCTTGCGCTTCTCCCCGTTCCTTCGGCCTACGGCGCGACCCGAATGGCTCTGCGGGTTTTCGATCGAACCAGCGTTACCTGCTTGTATCCGACCTATGCATCTGGACTCCCGGTACTCCGCCGCTATGCGCGCGCTGGACTGCCCGATCGACGATCCGCCCCGCCCCCGACGCAAGGGCCGACCGCTGCCTGCCGGTCTGCAATCCGGCAGGTGCGCAAAATGGCCTTGTCGAGAGCAGGACCAGATCGTCTGCTCGGGGAACCGATATGTCGCTGGTAGAAATGGTGCCTGTCATCGTAGCAGGCTCGCTCCCTCAGGCGCCAAGCCGGACACGATGGCCCGAACGCCAGCGCCTGGAGCGAAGCCTTTTTGCCGATCCGTCAAGAATTGCTTCAAGACAACATCCTCTTCCCCGGCAATGCCGTCCTAAGCGGCCTGCCTTATTGGTAAAGATGCACATACCATTGCAATAGGCAATTCCAAAGTCCCCAATGGTATTAAGGCCAGTCCAACCGCGTTTTTGCACTGCAAAGCACCGGATTGACGCTGGGAGACGCCGTTACTGTCCTGACGCAAGCCCCGCCGACCGCAGCAACGCCGCCGATCTTGTGCCGGTTATGGCTCGATTCTCTGGGCTTGCAGGCAAGAGCGCCCTTGCAGCCGGTCACCCGCCCGCCTCCATCGGGCTTTGCAAGCCGGAGCGCCGTTGCGGGGCGATGCTGCGTCGCGCAATGCATTGCAGTGGCCGTTTTCGGGATTTTGCACGGGAACATCCACAGGTTTGTCAACGTTACGTGCCCGTACTTTCCACCCGAACGAAAGGTCCGGCTATGACCACCAACTCCGCATCCGCGCGCTACGAAGGCTTCGGCAAGAACGGCATGGGCGCCATCAGCACCCGTTCCGGGGTCCTGAGCGACCAGCCTTATGGATTCGGCACCCGTTTCGAAGGCCAGCCGGGTACCAATCCCGAAGAACTCATCGCCGCCGCCCATGCCGCCTGCTTCACCATGGCGACGAGTTTCGCGCTGGCATCGGCAGGCCACAGCGACGGCACGCTGGAGACCGACTGCGTGGTCACGCTCGACAAGGAAGATGCCGGATTCAAGGTGACCAAGTCCGCACTCTCGCTGACCGCGACGATCCCCGGCATCAGCGAGGAGGACTTCGCCAGGATCGCCGACGATGCCAAGGCCAACTGCCCGATCTCCAAACTGCTCAATTGCGAAGTGACGCTGGAGAAATCGCTGGCAGGCTAAGCGCGCAGGCCATTGCGCCGGAACGCTCCGGGCAATGGCGCGTTATGGCATTCCGAGGGGGCATCCGGAGTCAGCGAGTTGCCTGGTACGACACAGATCCTTGGCGCCCTGTTCGGCGCCGTCACCTTGGGAACGCTGGCAGGCGCCTCGATCCCCACGACGATGAAGCCGGCCTTCGGCCCTGACTGGCGCGAACGCTACGGCGTGCGCTTCAACCCGTCCGCAGCGACATACTACGTCGAGCCGGGGCCACAGGACCTCAGCCCCCCGTCCGACACCACGCCGCGCTGGGCCGTTTCCTATTACCCGCCGATCCCCGATTCGATGAATGACGATCGCGACTGGCTCGAAGGCCCCGGCGCCGATTTCCTGCAATATGCCTCATATACCCGCGATCCGGCTGCGGATTACCGCGATGCCGTCTCCTACGCCGATGAACCGGCACCGCAGGACAGCCCGACCCTGGCCGACATCGCAGGAGCACGCGTCATCGAGCCGGTGCGCGCCGCCGTGCGCGAACTCAAGGTAGACACCAAGGCCGAAGCAGCCGTCGCCGCTGCCGTTCGCGCAGCCAGCGTTTCGGCAATCCCCATGCCGCGCGCGAGCGAGGGGCTCTAACCCTGCTCACCGCCTGTCCTGGGATTACCCTTGGTCCAGGCGCAGCCCTGACGGACTTCATTGCCTATGCGCAAGGTCACGCCATAGGGATAGGCAGCGTCGGACATGCCGTCGCTGCATTCGCCCGGTGTGATGGCGAGCGTCATTTCGCCGCCGGACAGATTGCCGCTGAACGAAAGACCGCCGCGACCGGCAAAGCGCGAAACCGTGATCGTTTCGCCTTCCGGATTTTCCGGCGTCGTATAGGTCAGGAGAGTTCCTTCGGCATGGCCGCCCCAAAACGGTTCCGTCCCGAGGAAATGGACGACTTCGTCCTTGCCAATACCGCTCCATGGCTTGTGATCGTTGCTGTCGCCCGGAACGTTGGAAGCTCCCGACTGGCATCCGGCGAGAAGCAACGATGCGAGAAGGAAAGCCCGGCGGGCGACGAACGGGGCAAGTGAACCGACCATGACCCGCGCCTACGCTGACCGTCGCGGTCTAGCAAGCGCCTGCAGCACGACTGATTCGACGCAGAACGTTCGCACCCGCAGCATTCATTTACTCGCCTGGCGAACATTTTGGCCGACTCGTAAAGCGCCTCGATCTTCGGCGATCTGCGAATGATCGCTGCTTTTCAGCCTCTTTTCGGGTAATTGCAAATAGTGCAACTACGGCTGCAGCAATCGAATTTGCCAACCTGAAACCGCCTCGACATGCTGCAATGCAACAGAACACAAGGGTGCCCGAGGCAAACTCCTGCACTCCGACGAATAAGGACTTTGCCATGTTCAAGACTGTTTTCACTGCCGCTGCCGTTCTCCTCGCCGTTCCGGCTGCCGCTCACGCCGAAGATGCCCGCAACTTCTCGCACGAAGGCGTCGACTACGCCTACACCGCCGAGCAGAAGGGCGACGTCACCGTGATCAAGGGCACCGCTTCGGGCGGCGTGCCGTTCCGTCTTTACGTTTCGGGCGACCGCGTGACCGGCACCTACAACTACCGCAACGTGAACTTCAAGGTCACCGACGCCGACCAGGCTCTCGCCAAGTTCAAGTAAGGCCTTACGGCCGGCCGCAAGGCCTGCACCACAAGCACGAAAAAGGGCGCCATCCTTCGGGATCGGCGCCCTTTCTATTGGCAGCGGGATGATCGGTGCCCCCCGGCATGGAGGACGAAGGTCAGTGCAGCCGGCGCGTACCGCCCTGCCCTTGCACGAGCCGCACCTCGATTGTGCCTGCTGCTTCCTCGACTTCATGCTTCTCGCAGATATCCGCCAGGAGACCCGCGACCTCCTCGTCGCTGGCGTCACGATCGATGGGATAGCGGGCGATCACCATGTCATCGATGACGTCGACGACGCTGAAGTGGCGGTTGCGGCCAGCCTCGGCAAGGGCATCGAGGTCGAAGCCATCGGCAAGATCCCAGGTCTTGCCACCGCGCGACTTGATCGGCCGCTGGCAATAGCGGCAGGTACAGTGAAGAACCCCGTCTTCCTCGCGATGCTTGCGACCTGCCGGTACGTGTTTGCGCAAGTACCAGCACTGGGCGAGTGGGACCGAAGCGTTCATCTTGCTGAGCATTGCCGTACCTGTTTTCGCGATCTTCAACCTGGCACAGCAGCCCTGCAGAGCTGCCGTCCTGAAGATAAAAACGGTCGTTAGCTGTCGAAGTTAAGCGGCTCTGTCCGCGGCATCAGGCGAGGGTAACGTAGATCTCCGCCACGATAACCCACTCGCCCAGGACCTCGCGCCATTTTGCGGTGTAGTTGCCGCTGCCCAACGACTTGCCGGAACGGTCCTCCACGCCTTGCCAGCGCCCGTACTCCAGTGCGATCGGCTCGACGGCGGAAACGACCACCCGATCAGGCGTGCGCGTGTAGATCGCCCGGGCCGGACTGGCGAATTCGCGCTTCCAGACCTTGAGCTGGGCATTGCGGCCGGAGACCACGGCGCTGTCCGATCCTGTCACCATCACGCAGTCCCGCCCGAGGATGGGCGAAATGGCGGCCAGGTCGCCATTCTCGATCGCATGATTGAAGGCGGCGCGGCGCGTGCGCACGGCAAGTTCGGCGGCGGAATTGGCAAACTGGTTCATGACATCCCTTTGCGGCCCGCTGCGATGCATAACGGTTTGCGCGGCGGGCGCAATTTGCCGCGCGCTGCCTATCCGCGTCTTTTTGCCACCCATGTTGCATGGCCAAGCCCGGAATTCGGCCGCAGCCGTAGGCTGCATGCCATTGCGCGCAGACGGTCCCGAAGGATTCGCCTGCCTTACCTGAACTGCGAAAGGTTCAGTTCCTCGGACGGGCCGAACCAGATCACGTGGCCGGTGTGATCTATCAGATCGTTGCCGGTTTCGGCATGACCGAATATGGTCAGCGCACCGCGGTTGACGGCGGCCCAAGTGGTGAAGTCGCCGAATATCTCTCCCGGAACGGTCAACTGGCAACTGCCGCGCGGATGCGGCCCAACCGGACGCAGGTGGAAGCGTCCGACCCTGACGCCGAAACGCGCGCGGACGCGCTCGGCAAGCGCCTGGGCCTGCTCCAGTTCGGCAGGATCGAAGTAGATATGGGCGTGAAACACATCGGGCCGGTTCATCGCGCGAAGCTGGGCACTGTATATCCTCCGGTCAAGAGCCGGCCGCATACCGTCCATGCCATTTCGGCCCCGCCCCGGCCGGTCCGCCTGTCCCCGACCGGGACGCACCCCAAGGGATTAATCCGGCCACACCGTTGAAACAGCCGAACTTTCCCGCGAACCTGATAATTTCCCGCATCATCCATGCGGCAAGGGAGGAAGGCCATCAATTCCGAAGCACCGATCCTCATTTTCGGCGCCCCACGCTCGGGTACATCCCTTCTCAGCCGGTTGATCGACGCCCATTCGCGCATTTCCATCCCCTTCGAATCCCACCTGTTCAACCAGTGGCTGCCGAGGCTGGAAAGTTATGGCGACCTGTCCGATCCCGCGCGTCAGAAGCGCCTCGTTTCGGACATCGTGCGCCTCGGCGTCGTGCGGGACTGGAGCCCCCGCCCAACGCCGGAAGACGTTGCCAGGCACGTCACCGGACCGGGCTTCGGCGCGGTCGCCCATGCCGTCATGGAATGGGCAGCCAGGACGGCCGGCAAACCGCGCTGGGGGGAAAAGACGCCGCAGCACACGATGCTGCACGACGAAGTGCTCTCCACCTGGCCCAAGGCCCAGGTCATCATGATCGAGCGCGATCCGCGGGCGGTCGCCATGTCTTGGAAGCAGGCACGGTTCCACGGCAATCACGTGCTGCCCTTCGCCAAGGCCTGGGTACGCCATTCGCAGGCGCTCGACGCAGTCGAACGCAAGCTACCGCCGCACCGGCGCATCCGGGTCAGCTACGAGGCTCTCGTCCGCGATCCCGAAACCGAACTTCGCCGACTCATGGACTTTCTCGGCGAGGACTTCGAAGCGCAGCAGCTGGAATTCCACCGCAAGGACAGCAGCTACGACACCGACCAGCGCAACCTAAAGCGCCTCAAGACCCCGGTGTCGGCCGACAGCATCGACCGCTGGAAATCGGGTCTTTCGAAATACGAGATCCGGCTGGTTGAAACGATCTGCGGCGAGACGATGGCGCAGCGCGGCTACGATCCCAGCCCGATCGGCGCCAAACCCGTATCCGAAGCCCGCCTCAGTTTTGCACGCCGGGTGGAAGTGCCGGCGCAGCGGGTTGCCGGCGCGTTCAAGAACCTCAAGGGCTTCGTCTATCTCAGCCGCGACCTGCAGTGGACGGTCGAGCAGCTGCTCTCCGGAGTCTTCCCAGAACTCTAGAGCTGGGCGCAAATACGCTTCCGCCGGGATGCAGGCATCGAAAAAGGGGCACGGACTGCGCGCCCATGCCCCTTGTTTCATGACTTGGCCATCTCCAGATCGCGCTGCCGGCAGCACGGACGGGACGCTGTCCGGGCCGATTACTCCGCCGGGTCGGCGGCCCCTTCGGCGGGCAGGTACAGTTCGTTGCCCTTTTCCCTGTAGACCTTGGACATCTCTTCCATGCCCTTTTCCGCTTCGTCGGCCGCGAGGAAGCCGGTACTCGGCTGGTTCTGCTTGGCGGCGAAGTCGCGCACTTCCTGGCTGATCTTCATCGAGCAGAACTTCGGGCCGCACATCGAGCAGAAGTGGGCGGTCTTCGCGCCTTCGGCCGGCAGCGTCTGGTCGTGGTACTGCTCTGCCGTGTCCGGATCGAGACTGAGGTTGAACTGGTCGCGCCAGCGGAACTCGAAACGGGCCTTCGACAGGGCATCGTCGCGCACTTGCGCGGCCGGATGGCCCTTGGCGAGGTCGGCCGCGTGGGCCGCCAGCTTGTAGGTGACAACACCGACCTTCACGTCATCGCGGTCAGGCAGGCCGAGGTGCTCCTTGGGCGTGACATAGCAGAGCATTGCCGTGCCGTACCAGCCGATCTGGGCGGCACCGATGCCGCTGGTGATGTGGTCGTAGCCCGGCGCGATGTCGGTGGTGAGCGGCCCGAGCGTGTAGAACGGAGCTTCGCCGCAGCTTTCCAGCTGCTTTTCCATGTTCTCCTTGATCTTGTGCATCGGCACGTGGCCGGGGCCCTCGATCATGACCTGAACGTCCTGCTCCCAGGCCTTCTTGGTCAGTTCGCCCAGCGTATAGAGCTCGGCGAACTGCGCCTCGTCGTTGGCGTCGTAGATCGAGCCGGGACGCAGGCCATCACCCAGCGAGTAGGCAATGTCGTAGGCCTTCATGATCTCTGTGATCTCGTCGAAGTTCTCGTAAAGGAACGACTCCTTGTGGTGGGCAAGGCACCACTTGGCCATGATCGAACCGCCGCGGCTGACGATGCCGGTCATGCGCTTGGCCGCCAACGGGATATAGGGCAGGCGCACGCCGGCGTGGATGGTGAAGTAGTCGACGCCCTGCTCGGCCTGTTCGATCAGCGTGTCGCGGAAGATCTCCCAGGTCAGTTCCTCGGCAATGCCGCCGACCTTTTCCAGCGCCTGGTAGATCGGCACGGTGCCGATCGGAACCGGGCTGTTGCGGATGATCCATTCGCGCGTGTCGTGGATGTTGCGGCCCGTGGAGAGATCCATCACGGTGTCCGCGCCCCAGCGGATCGACCAGACCATCTTGTCGACTTCGCTGGCAACGTCCGAAGCCACCGCCGAATTGCCGATGTTGGCGTTGATCTTGACGAGGAAGTTGCGGCCGATCGCCATCGGCTCGCTTTCCGGGTGGTTGACGTTCGAAGGGATGATCGCACGGCCGCGCGCCACTTCGTCACGCACGAATTCGGGCGTCACGTAGTCGGGGATCGAGGCACCGAAGCTCTCGCCAGAGCGGTTGTACTCGGCAAGGCGCGCCCGGCCCAGGTTCTCGCGCTCGGCGACGTATTCCATCTCGGGCGTGATGATGCCCTGGCGGGCGTAGTGCATCTGCGAGAGGTTCTTGCCGGCCTTGGCGCGCAGCGGCCTGCGCAGCGCGGTCGGGAACGGGGGCACGCCGCCCGAACGGTCAGGACCGAGCTGGCCGTTGTCTTCCGGCTTCACTTCGCGCGGTTCGTATTCCTCCACGTCGCCGCGGGCGAGCTGCCATTCGCGGCGAAGGGCGGGAAGACCGGCGGCAATGTCGATCACCGCATCGGGATCGGTGTAGGGACCGGACGTGTCGTAAACACGCACCGGTGGCTCGCCGCTCGACGGTTCGAGGTATATCTCGCGCATGGCGACCCTGACCGAAGGGTTCGACTGAGCCGGGACGTAGATCTTCTTCGAGCCGCGGATGGGCCCGGTGGTTACGCCGATTTCCAGTTTGGAATTGATGTCGGCCATAAACGCTTCTCTCCAGTAAGCGGATAGGTCGCGGATGTGCCGATGCGGCTGTCCACTCCCTCCGCCCGTGCTAACGGGTTCAGGTTCAACGGGTCTTGTGGAGCATACCCACAACTCTCAGCCTTGCTGGCTCCCCGGGGGTAGTTGGACAATAGACGGGTGCGGTGCGCCCGTCTAGGGACCGATCGACCGATGCCCATGCTTTATCGTCTCGACGCGCCTGCCCAGGCGGTTGCGCGCCAGTTCGGCGCCCGCGCGAACGACGACCCCTGGGCGGGCGGCCATGTAGCGCCCGGCCAGTTCGCGCCGGTCATCACCGCCGGGCGGGAAACGATCGCCGGGCCGCGCCCTTCGGGCAGGCAGCCACGCCGCATGGTGCCGCGCCTGTGGGGCGTACCGCCCCCGCCTTCGGTCCACGACGCCCCGCGCTACGGCATCCTGTCGGTGCGCAATCCGGAAAGCCCGTTCTGGATCGGCAATCTCGGGAACAGCGAATTTCGCTGCGTCGTTCCCTGCACCGCATTCATGGAATGGGGCAGCACGCGTGACCGCGAAGGCAAGCGCCGCCAGTGCTGGTTCGCCCTGGAGGATCAGCCGATCTTCGCGATGGGAGCTGTTTGGAAGGACAGCGAGATTCCCGGCTTTGCGCTGCTCACCTGCGAGCCCAATGCAGCGCTGCGTTTCGCAGGGCGCGATTCGATGCCGGTGATCCTGCCACCCGACCCGGCCGCCCTCGACCTGTGGCTCAACGGCAGCTGGGACCGGGCAAGGGAACTGGTCGCGCCCTACTCGTCCTCGCTCATGCGCGAACGCGGCTAGTCCGGCTCAGAAGTGTGGAATCGCCACAGCGATTGCCGCGACGCCAATGAGGATCGAGAGCCAGGCCCACAGTTTGGACAGCGGCCCGAACCGCCGCAGCCAGAAGGCCATGTAGACATCCGAGAACGCCAGCACGACAAGGGCCTCGATGATCATCAGCCCGCCCAGCACGCTCATCGCACCGGACAGCCAGTCCGCCGAAGCCCAGGGATTGACGATGTAGATGGCCGCGCCGAGGAACAGTTCCAGCAGCGCCGCGATCAGCTGGAGTGCGGGCGAAGCGCCGATTTCCTCGAGCATCTTCTGCCAGTGGCCGGCCTGCCGCAGCTCACCGATTCCGGCGAAAAGCGCGAACAGCCCCAGGAACAGCGCAGTCCATGCCGGCGCAAGCGATAGATCGGTCATTCAAATCCTCCATCCCAAAAGCCGATCCCGCCAGCACGATGGACCTCGACCGGGGCACAGTAAAGGCATCAATGACTTGGCCTGTTCCGGCTGGCCCCGGGACGCGTAACCGACGAGGCCGAAACCGCCGCCAGCGGAGGGGCTTCAAAGGCCCTTGCGACCGAAACCGCCGGGCACCCGGCGCGGCGCGGCGAAGCCGATGGGTGGCTGGCGACTGTGGAGGGCTGTGGCGGGCCATGTGCCGGGTACGGCGTCGGGATGGGGCGCATCCGAGACCGGTGGGCCTGCCAGTTCCATCAACAGCACCGGCACCGGATTCTGGCGCGAAGGCTCCCCGCTTTCATCGTGCCAGATCCGCACCGACAGGTCGCCCGCATCGTCGCCAAAAGTATCGCCGTGGCGGATCACCGGCCCCTCGAGCAGCAGGTAGCGCATGACCTCGTTCAGCTTTCCGGCGACGAAATCGAGCGTTCCCGGCGCGTTCCATGCTTCCACTTCACGACCGACAAAAGGCAGCATTCCCGCCGTCGAGAGGGACACGGCATCCGGCTCGGTCGAATGAAAGGCGGTCCAGAGGAACAGGCGAATCGGCACTTCGTCGCTTGCCAGCGGGCTGACGAGAGTCGGCAGGTCACCGAAGGTGTAGGCGCACGAATGAGCCGGCAGATAGACGCCGCAAAAGGCATCCTGCGCCAATGCCCCTTGCGCGACGACAGCCAGCACCATCGCCATGACCTTGGCGCTCTGCCGGATGTCGACGAATTCGCCGATCTCGGTGTCGAGGTCGCAGGCGATGACGCCATGGCCGGCATGGCGGCGCAAGGTTCGCAGCCCCTCGCCCGGCTCGCACCAGAAACTGCGATAGAGCGCACGCTCCACCATCCATGCAGGCAGCGGCACCGATGTGTGCGACACCGATATCGTACAGCCACGACCGGCGATCCGGCCGCGATCCGGGCCTTCCGGAAGGACCTGCCACGCGCCCTCGTCGTCGATCGAGGCGACGCCCTCGGCCAGCACGTCCCAGTCGATATCCAGACCCTGCGCAGCGAAGAGCGGGACAATCGTCGGCAGGCGGTCACGCCGGGGCAATTCGCGGAAGAACGGGGGCGGCAGCGACTGGTCGAGCAGGCGCGCCAGGTGCTCGGACGGATCGCCCGACATCGCCTCGGCGATCCCCGCCTCGATCTCGGCCAGCCCGATGATGTCGAACCCGAGCCGTTCCGAACGCTGATAGGGCAGCAAATCGTCATAGGGAAGATCGGCAAGGTCCGCTCTGCCCGCAGCAGCAAGCGCGTCACCGGAGGACGGAGGCCGGCACGGCATGGCAAGGGCTGTGGCCGCCACGGCGATTGCCTGTCCTTCATGTACCTTCCGGTCGAGCCGCGCGATTCCTTCGGCGTCGAGCCAGGGCATGCCTTCACCGAAGCGGGCGACGGCGGTATCGGCCTCGGTCTCGACAAGGGCCAGGGCCACTGCGCAGACGATTCGCTCGCACAGCGCCTGATCCTCGCTCGTCGGCGTTCCGATCATGATGGCACAGCCCTGTCGCGGGGCGCCGGGAATCGGCTCATCGCCGAGCAGGCGCAGCGGCACGATCACGACTTCTCCGGCGCTGCGGCCGATCAGCAGGACTTCGCGTCCGAAGGCGGTCGAGCAATGGGCGCTGCCGTCGTCGTGATCGCCGCAGGTCCAGCCGAACCGGGGCGCGGCCCGCATGAGCTGCGTGCGCAACTCGCCCGCGGGGAGGCTGGGTCGGGCGCTCAGGATGACCGTGACCGTCATGCCGCTCCCTTTCTTCCTGACGTGTCCAGACGGCGAGTCCTACGCCGCATTGGTTAAGACCGGGTACCGCAAATCGACCGGGAAAAATATTGCGCCGCTGCGCAACTCGTCCCATCCCTGTGGGAAATGTCGCAAGCGCTCACAGATCTCCTGTCCGAAATCGCCGCCTGTCGCGTCTGCGAAAAGGCCCTGAACCACGAACCGCGCCCGGTGGTGCAAGCCGGGGAAAGCGCGCGCATCGTGGTGATCGGGCAGGCACCGGGCAGCAAGGTCCACGCCAGCGGCCGGCCATGGGACGACGAGAGCGGCGACCGCCTGCGCGACTGGACGGGGATGACGCGCGAGGTCTTCTACGACCCGGCATGGGTCGCGCACATGCCTTCCGGCTTCTGTTATCCGGGCAAGGCCAGCGGCGGCGACAAGCCCCCGCGTCCGGAGTGCGCGCCGCTATGGCATGCCCGCCTGCTGGCCCGATTGCCGCAGGTGCGCATCATGCTGCTCGTCGGCCAGTACGCGCAGAAGCTCTATCTGCCGCGCGGCTTCGCGCCCAACATGACCGAAGCGGTGCGCCGGTGGCATGACGCCCCGACCGGCGTGTTCCCCTTGCCCCACCCGGCCTGGCGCAGCCGGCTGTGGATGGCGATGCACCCCTGGTTCGAGGATCAGGTCCTGCCGGACCTGCGCCGCCGGATCAGCGACGCCCTTGCCGGCTGAGCATCAGAAACTGTAGGCGACGCCCAGACCCAAGAGCCACTGGTCGGCATCGCCGCGCAGCGAGGTATAGGGCGTATCCTTCGAATCGTTGACCATGCGCGAGTAGCTGGCGATCGAGAACAGCGCGAAGCCGCCATCGCGCAAGTCGCCGGACAGGTCATAACCGACCAGCATCGTCGCGCTCACGCTTTCCCAGCCGCCCTTGGCCTGGAACTGCGGCAGGCCGCTGGCATCGGACTGGGTCGGGCTGACCGAATAGTAATAGTCGGCATAATCGTCGTCGATGTGCTTGGCGCTGAGCGCCAGCGTCACCAGCGCCGCCTTGCTGACCGGCGTCATGTAGGTGATCGAAGGTGCCCAGGTCATGCCGCCATAGGCGCCTGCCACATCCCACTTCACGTCGGCGCTCAGGCTCAGCGAGTCATAGGGATTGAGCAGGCGATAGGCCGAAACGCCCCCGCTGGCCCCCAGTTCAACCGCTGTATCGAGCTTGCCTGCCGCACGCACGACCGGGTCCTTGATCTGGTTGACGCGGTTGCGCGAGATCGTTGCCACCGGGCCGAGCGCGAAGCCGATCCTGGCATCGGGCGCATCGGGAATGAGGTCGAGCGCAAGGCCCGCCGGACGCGGCGAGATGGTGATGCCCTTCACGCGCCCCTGCACGATCGGGATTGGCGAGACGACATAGTCGTCCGAACCATCGTAGCTCGGCCCGTAGATGGCGCCGACGCCCACCGTGATACGGTCGCGCGTCATGGCATCCCGGTCCTGCGCCTCATCGGCGAAGGCAGGCGTCGCAGGCAGAACGGCGGCGGTGGCCAGAAGCGCGAGGCTTCGCGAAATACTCATGGGTTTCCCTCCAATTTCGCTTTCGCAACGCATAGTTACGCCCGATGTTTCATCCGGGCGTCGATCATGCATCCGAAACCGATGTTACTCTGGCGGGATCTCACCGGGAAGGCTGTCCGCCCCCTCGCCAAGCTGTCGCTGCATCACGAAGACATCGAGCCACTGCCCGTGCTTCCAGCCGGCACCCGCCAGTGTTCCCACCGGCCGATAGCCCGCCCGGGCATGAAGGACAACCGAAGCCGGTTCACTCTCGGCGATAACCGCGAAGGCTTGCCTGAAGCCGCGCCTTTCGCATTCCTCGACAAGCGCGCTCAGCATCCGCCCGCCGACGCCGCGGCCCAGACTGTCAGGGCGCACGAAGATGGTGGTCTCCACACTGTAGCGATAGCCGACGCGCGGCCCGTAGCGGTGGGCGTAACCGACACCCAGTACGCGCCCGGCCGCATCGCGACTGACTAGCACCGGATAGCCGGCATCGACGATCTCTGAGAGACGACGCGCGATCTCGACCTCGTCGGGAGGGTCGGTTTCGAAGGTCGCAGTGCTTTCCAGCACATAGTGCGCATAGATCTCTGCTATGCCCGCGGCGTCGGCCGGCGTCGCTTCGCAGACGTTCAGTTCGTCGTCCATCATGCTGAACATGACGCAAAGCAGCATTCATGCCAAGTTGCGGAAAAGACACGCTGTGCCTAAACGTGCCAGCGATGCAGCAAAGCTCCAGCCATCCGACCGACTGCGATCTGGCGATTCTCGGCGGGGGCCTGGCCGGGGGCCTGATCGCCATGGCCATGGCCGAAAAGCGCCCGGACTTGCGCGTGATCCTGATCGAACAGGGCGAAAGGCTGGGCGGCGCGCACGTATGGTCGTTCTTTTCCAGTGACATAGCCCCGGCGCACGATTTGCTGGTGGAACCGCTGATCGCCGCCAGCTGGCAAGGGTATTCGGTCCATTTCCCGAACCGCTCGCGCAATCTCGGCACGGGGTACAACAGCATTACCAGTGCGAAGCTGGACGCAGCGGTGCGTGCAGCGCTGCCGCCCGAGGCGATCCTGACCGGCACACCCGTACGCGCCGCGGGCCCCGAAATCGTGGAAATGCAGGACGGCCGCACGATTGCCGCAGGCGCGGTGATCGACGCGCGCGGTGCCTCGGGCATGGCGCACCTCGCCGGCGGCTGGCAGAAATTCATGGGTCAGCGCCTGCGCCTGCGCCATCCGCACGGGCTTGACCGGCCGATCGTGATGGACGCGCGGGTGGAGCAGTTCGACGGCTATCGTTTCGTCTATTGCCTGCCCTTCTCCGATACCGAGGTCTTCGTCGAGGATACCTACTATTCCGACACGCCGAACCTAGACCTGCCCTTGCTCCGCGGCCGCATTGCCGACTATGCGGCATCCCAAGGCTGGGAAACGGCCGCTGTCGCTTACGAGGAAACCGGTGTTCTGCCGGTGATCGCAAAGGGGAATTTCGAGGCGTTCTGGCGCGAAAACGAAAGCGGATCGGCACCGGACATCGCCCGCGCCGGCGCCCGTGCCGCCCTTGTCCACCCGCTCACTTCGTATTCCGTTCCCGATGCTGTAGACTTCGCCATGTATCTTACGACACTCGACAATCTCTCCGGCCTGCGCCTAGGAAGGGTCAGTCATGCATGGGCAGCACAGCACTGGCGCAAAGGACGCTTCTACCGGATGTTGACACGCATGCTTTTCGGCGCGGCGCGGCCGCATGAGCGCTGGCGAATGCTGGAGCGCTTCTACGGCCTGCCCGAAAGCCTGGTCGAGCGCTTCTACGCCGGGCGCTCCACGCCCGCGGACATGATCCGCATACTGGCCGGCAAGCCGCCGGTTCCCATCGGCGCGGCGATCGCCAGCCTTGCCGGTGCCGGACGCCCGCTGGCCGACCTTTCCCCCCGTGATGGAGCGCAAGCATGAAGAAAGCCTGCGTTATCGGCGCCGGGTTCGGCGGCCTGGCCCTTGCCGTTCGCCTGCAGAGCGCGGGGATCGAGACGACACTGGTCGAAGGCCGCGACAAGGTAGGCGGCCGCGCCTACGTCTGGGAACGCGAAGGCTTCACGTTCGATGCCGGCCCGACGGTCGTGACCGACCCCGACTGCCTGCGCGAACTGTGGGCGCTGTCGGGCAGCGACATGGCCGACGACGTCGAGCTGATGCCGGTGATGCCCTTCTACCGCCTCAACTGGACCGACGGGACGGTGTTCGACTATTCGAACGACGAAGTGGCCCTGCGCCGCGAGATCGCCCGCGTCTCGCCCCATGACCTGAGCGGCTACGAGGAATTCCTGCGCTACGCCGCAGGCGTCTACCAGGAAGGCTACGTCAGGCTGGGGCACGAGGCATTCCTCGACTTCTCCAGCATGATCAAGGCCGCCCCCGCGCTGGCCCGCTACCAGGCGTGGCGTTCGGTCTATTCGATGGTTTCGGCCTACGTGAAGGACGAACACCTGCGTCAGGCGCTTTCGTTCCACACCCTGCTCGTCGGTGGCAACCCCATGACCACCTCGGCGATCTACGCCCTGATCCACAAGCTGGAGAAGGACGGCGGCGTCTGGTGGACGCGGGGCGGCACCAACAAGCTGGCCCAGGGCATGACGCGACTTTTCGAGCGGCTGGGCGGCAAGGTGCGACTGGGCGACAAGGTCGTGCAGGTCCTGACCGTCGGTGACCAGGCCACTGAAGTCATCACCGAAAGCGGCTGGAAGGAACACTTCGACGCGGTCGCCTCGAACGGCGACATCATGCACACCTACCGCGAGTTGCTGTCCGATTCCATGCGCGGCAAGACCATGGCAAAGAAGCTGTCTACGAAGCGCTTCTCGCCCAGCCTGTTCGTCGTCCATTTCGGGCTCGAGGGGACATGGCCAGGCATTCCGCACCACACGATTCTGTTCGGACCGCGCTACCGCGAACTCCTCGCCGACATCTACGAACACGGCGTGCTGCCGCGCGATTTCTCGATCTACCTGCACCACCCGACCGTCACCGATCCCTCGATGGCGCCCGCGGGCAAGAGCACGTTCTACGCGCTGGTGCCGGTCGCGCACATGGGCAAGCTGCCGATCGACTGGGACGAAGTGGGCCCGATCCTCGAACGCCGCATCCTCGACGAAGTCGGCCGCCGCCTGATCCCGGACATCGACGACCGCATCGTCACCAAGTTCCATTATGCGCCCAAGAACTTCGAAACAGACCTTTCCGCGTTCCACGGCAGCGCCTTCAGCCTTGAGCCGATCCTGACCCAGAGCGCGTGGTTCCGCGGCCACAACCGCGACGACCAGCTCAAGAACTTCTATCTCGTCGGCGCCGGAACCCATCCCGGTGCGGGCATTCCCGGCGTCGTCGGCTCTGCCAAGGCGACGGCCAAGCTGATGATCGAGGACCTGCGATGAATCGCGTGATGAACGCCCTGCGCGGAGACTGGGGATGGACCGGCGTCGATTTCGCCGAGATCATCGCCGTCAGCCGCATGGGGCACCTGCTGTTGTCCGACACCTCGGGCACGATCCACTACCTCGACCCGGAAACCCGCGAACTGATCTGTCTGGGCGGCGAGGAACAGGCGCGCCAGTACCTGGCCGATCCCGAAGTCTCGCTGGTCTGGCAGGCAGAGAAACTGGTGCAGGCAGCGCAGGAACGTCTGGGGCCGCCGGAAGCCGAGGAAGTCTATACCCTCACGCCCGATGCGCTGCTGGCCGGAGACTACGACGTCGAGAACCTGACCGTGATGCCGCTGGCCGAGTTGATCTCCTTCGCCGGACAAGTGGCATGGCAGACCCGCGACATGCCGGACAACACCGCGATCAAGCTGAAGAGCAACGACTGACATGCAACGCCTTGCCGTTTACTGCGGCTCCGCTTCCCCCTCCGATCCGCGCTATCTCGCCCTCGCCCACAGCGTCGGCGAGGACCTTGCCCGCCGCGGCATCGGCGTCGTCTATGGCGGCGGGCGGCTCGGCCTGATGGGCGCGCTTGCCTCTTCCGCGCTGGCGGCGGGCGGCGAAGTCATCGGCGTGATCCCCGAGGCGCTCGTCAGCGGCGAAGTCGCGAACTACGACTGCACCGAGCTGCAGGTGGTTTCCACCATGCACGAACGCAAGGCGGCCTTCACCCGCCTGTCCGACGGCTTCCTCGTCCTGCCCGGCGGCGTAGGCACCATGGACGAGTTGTGGGAAGCGGTGAGCTGGGCCCAGCTCGGCTATCATGGCAAGCCGGTCGGCGTGCTCAATGCCTTCGGTTTCTACGACGGCTTGCTCGCCTTCAACCGCCACATGGCCGAAGTCGGCTTCGTGCGGCCCGCGCATCAGGGCATCATCATGGCCGAGAGCGAGCTCGACCTGCTGCTGGAACGCATGCACGCGCATGAGCCGATCACGCCCATCACCAAGATGCACCCGGATACGCTGTGACCTGCGCTCCGACCGACAACGCCGCCGCCATCCCGGCATGACCGCCACGCGCAGCGAACTCGTCGCGGCGGCGCGCAAGTCGATCCGCAAGGGCTCGAAAAGCTTTGCGGCCGCCAGCCGCCTGTTCGACCGCACCACGCGCGAACGCGTCTGGCTGCTCTACGCCTGGTGCCGCGCCTGCGACGACATTGCCGATAATCAGGACCACGGTCACGCGACTGTCGCCGGCGCCTCCCGGCTCGATCCCGATGCGCGGCTGGCGACGATCCGGACCCTGACCGAACTGGCCATCGCCGGGGAGGAAACCGGCAGCATGCCTTTCGACGCGCTGGCCCAGCTCCTGCGCGAAGTGCCCCTCACCCGCACGATGATCGAGGATGTCATCGCCGGCTTTGCGCTCGACGCAGCCGAATGGCGGCCGCGCAGCGAAGCCGACATGCTGCGCTACTGCTATCACGTTGCGGGCGCCGTCGGGGTGCTGATGGCCGCCGTCATGGGCGTCGCTCCCGATGACGACGACACGCTGGATCGCGCCTGCGACCTGGGAATTGCCTTTCAGCTCGCCAATATCGTGCGCGATGTCTGGGAAGACGATGCCGCCGGGCGCTGCTACCTGCCGGTCGAATGGCTGGCCGAGGCCGACATTCCGCCCGGAGAAGTCACCAAGCCGCACTACCGTCATGCCCTCGTGCCGATGGTTGCACGGGCCTGCAAGCTCGCTCGCGGCTACGAGGCATCGGCCCGCGTCGGCGCTGCCCGCCTCGCCTTTCGCCAACGCTGGGCGGTACTGTCCGCGACCAACATCTATGGCGGGATCGCGCGCAAGGTGGAAGCGCTGGGCGCGCACGCCTGGGACCACCGGGTCACGACTACGCGACCGGAAAAGCTGGGGATGTTGCTCAAGGCGCTCGGCGAAGCGCGGCGCGCTCCGGTTCCAGCCGAGAACCCTGCGCTTTCGCGCAGGGAACTGGCCGCACTGGCACGACGCTAGATCGGCGCGCACCGGTAGCCGTGTACTCGTCGAAGCGTGTACCCTAACGTCCCATCGACCCGTGCCGCCACAAGGTAGCGGAGGGGATTCTTTAAAGGACGAACCCGAAGGGCCGCAGCGCGATTTGCAAAGGGGCAATTCGCAATTGCAGGTGGACAGTGCCTGCCCCGAAGCGGGCCAGCAACCGTGTTGCTGTCGAGCGCTCCTCGTGTGCGATGACCTGCGAGGGCTATCCCAAGGCGCCTGTCAGGGGCGCTTGCCCGGAGAGTAGTAGCCCGGCGGATAGTTGAGCCGGCGGAACAGCTTTCCGCGTTCCGAATAGAGAACGGCCGCGAAGGACACGATGCCGGCCACCAGCATCGAGGCGAAGATCGGCCTCGCCGTCCCGTCGTATGCCTGACCGATCAGGGAGCCGAGCGAGGCACCGACCAGCAGGCGGATGAAGGACATGATCGATGATGCTGCCCCGGCAGTGCGGGCGAAGGGCTGCAGGCTGATCGACTGGAAGTTGGCGCCGATGAACGACATCATGCAGATGCTGAAGGTCATCAGCGGTACGAAGACCCACAAGGTATCCGAGCCGCTCATCGCAATACCTAGGTGAACCGCCGCGGCGACGATGTAGGCAATCAGCGCGGACTGCGAGACGCGCCGTGCACCGAAACGTTCGACGATGCGGGAATTCGCAAAGTTCGCCACGGCCATCACCAGCGCCATGCCGCCAAAGATCATCGGAAACATCAGGCCTGCCCCGAAATGCTCGCCGACCAACTGTTGGGCGCTGTTGATGTAGCCGAACATCGCCGACTGGACGAGCGCCATGCCAATGACATAGCCGATCGATTCGCGCACGGTCAGTGCCGAGCCCATGTTGCGCAGGATGACGACGGGGCGCAGTTCCTGCCGATGCGCAGGATCGAGCGTCTCGGGCAGGCGCAGCAGCATCCAGATCATCACGGCCGTACCCAGCACCGCCATGATTCCGAAGATCCAGCGCCACCCGGCGAAGATCATGACCGTCTGGCCCAGCATCGGCGCGATCATCGGGATGACCATGAAGGTCATGGCCACCAGCGACTGCATTCGCGCCATCTGGTCGCCTTCGAAGCGGTCGCGGATGATCGTCATCGGCATGACCATCAGGGCAGCGCTCAAGGCGCCCATGAGACCGCGCGCGACCAGCAGCATCGTGAAGTCCGATGCTACCGCACAAGCGAGCGATGCCAGAACGTAGGCGCACAGGGAAAAGGCAAGCACCGGCTTGCGGCCGTAACGGTCGGCCATCGAGCCGGGAATCAGCGAACCCAGGCCGCTGCAAATGAGAAACACGCCGACGATGAGCTGGCGATCGTTGGGATCGGTCAGCTTGAGATCGGAGGAAATCGCCCCGAGCGCCGGCAGCATGACGTCGATCGCAAGCCCCTGCAGCGCCTGAAAGGAGGCGAGCAGCACCACGAATTCCACGCCGGAGATCGGGACCTGATCCGATTTTGCCTTGGGGGTCGACATAGCATTGCGCATTGCAGCAAGAATTTTCTCCTTGCCAGCAAATTCTAACGGACGATGGCATCCTGCCCGTTATCGGGCCTATATCGTCCCCCATGTCATCGCATGAAGGAGAATCGGCAGACGGCGAGGAAGAGGCCGACGGGCTTCGCAAGATCATCCACGTCGACATGGATGCCTTCTATGCCAGCGTCGAACAGCGCGACGACCCGGATCTGCGCGGCAAGCCGGTCGCGGTCGGCGGTTCCTCCGGACGCGGCGTGGTGGCGGCGGCCAGTTACGAGGCCCGCAAGTTCGGGGTACGCTCCGCCATGCCCTCAGCGCGGGCGGCAAGGCAATGCCCCGGCCTGATCTTCCGCAAACCCCGCTTCGAGGTCTATCGCGCGGTAAGCCAGCAGATCCGGGCGATTTTTCACGAGTACACGCCGCATGTCGAACCGCTCTCGCTCGACGAGGCCTATCTGGACGTCACTGCCGACCTCAAGGGCCTGGGCTCGGCCACGCGCATCGCCGAGGAAATCCGCCGCCGCATCAAGGCCGAAACCGGACTGACTGCCAGCGCCGGGGTTTCCTACAACAAGTTCCTCGCCAAGCTCGCCAGCGACCAGAACAAGCCCGACGGCCTGTGCGTGATCCGTCCCGGCGAAGGTGCCGCCTTCGTCGCCATGCTGCCAGTGCGGCGCTTCCATGGCGTGGGGCCGCGCGGGGCCGAGAAGATGGCGCGACTGGGCATCGAAACCGGTGCAGACTTGCGCGAAAAGGACATCCACTTCCTGCGCCAGCATTTCGGCAGCTTTGCCGAATACCTCTACCGCGCCGCCCGCGGCGTCGACCTGCGGCAGGTTCGCGCAAATCGCCCGCGCAAGTCGGTCGGCGGCGAACGCACCTTTTTCGAGGACATAGCCCGGTCTGATGCGCTGCGCGAGACGATGGATTCGATCATCGACATCGTCTGGGATCGCATCGAACGGGCCGAGGCGCGCGGACGCACGGTGACCCTGAAGCTGCGCTACGCGGATTTCCGGACGATCACCCGCGCCCGATCACTGCCCCATTTCGTGACCGGAAAGGAAGAGTTCGGACAGATCGGTCGCGCCCTGCTGGAAGACCTCATGCCCCTGCCCCAGCCGATCCGGCTGATGGGCCTGACCCTCTCCGCCCTCGAACGCGAAGAAGCCGTCGCGAAGGAAGCGAAAGACGGGCAGTTGTCATTTCTCTGAAATCCCGAGGCTGACCCTCTTACCCCGGCCCATCCGGGGAATTACTTTAAGGTCGGTGTGCCCTGACCGGATGCCCGCCTGTAGGTTTCCATCCAGACCTGCAGGCCCTGCCGCAGGTCCTGCGTCATCGGCTCGGGCAGTGCATCGAGGGGGAAGAAACCCGCCTCGATGACTTCGCGACCGTCGGGCACAGGCGTGCTGTCGGTTCGCCCGATCACGACATGGACGATATTCGTGGCGCCGAACAGGTCCTCGACCACCGTCTGGATCTCCCGCGCACCGGTGAGCCTGCAGCCGGTTTCCTCACGAAGCTCTCGTTCGGATGCGGCAAGGGGATGCTCACCCCTGTCCATGCCGCCGCCGGGGAACATCCAGTCGTCCGAGCCATACGAGTGGCGCTGCATCAGCAGGTGCCCCTGGGCATTGAACGCCAGCACGCGAACACCCTCCACCGTCGGTCGGCGAAGCGTCCAGAGCATGCGCCGCACGCCATGCGCCAGCCGGTATAGTCCGCGGTGCAGCGGCGCCGGCAATCGCGTCAGCAAAAGCAGGTCACCTTGTGACGGGCAGCACCCAACAGGCGAGCGACCGGAAGATCGTGCTCCCCCTTTATCGCGCCGTCGAGGACCGCTCGCTTGTCGGCACCGCGGATGACGAACATGATCTCATCGCTGTCGAGCAGCGCGGGGATCGTCAGGCTCACACGATCGAACGGGGCTTCGGGCGGAAGCGGGTCGGGCGTCAGGCGGCGAACGGCATGGCGATCGTTCACCTGCGGATCGGTGTTCGGAAACAGCGAGGCGATATGCCCGTCACCGCCCATGCCAAGCCAGGCGATGGCGAAATGCGGCGGCTGGGCGTCTTCGGTCAGCGGCACGATCTGCGCCCCGACCGGTTCGAGACGGGCGCGGATCTTGCCGATATTCGAAGCGGGGTGTTCCTCCTCGACGATACGGTCGTCCCCCGGCCAAACGGCGATGCGGTGCCAGGGCAGGTCCATCTTCGCCAGCAGGTCGAAGATCGGAAACGGCGTCGATCCGCCCGGCACGGTGATGGCGATTTCATCGGAGGTGAGCGACAGTGCCGCCAGCAGGCGCTGCGCGAACCACTCGGCAATCGCCTTGTCGTCGGCGTTCTCGATAATCTGGATCTTGGGCATGGACGCGCTCTAGCAGCGCGCGAGTAATTTGTCGTGGGGGTAGAAGGAGCTTTTGTGCTTCCCGGAAAAGGACTGCCTGCGGGCGGCGACCTGGAGCGCCGCCCGCCAGCGTTCCGTCAGGCGAGGATTTCGCGCAGGAACCAGGCGCGTTGCTCGGCCTGATCGGTCCAGTCGTCGACGATGCCGTCGGTGGCATTGTCGCCCGCTTCGCCGGCAGCGGCCTTCACTTCGCGCAGTCGCTCGACATAGGCGAGATTGTCGTCACGCAGTTCCCTGACCATCGCCATCGCGTCGAGGTCGGTCGAATCCTGCGGCTTGATGCGGGTCTTTGCCGAGATCGCATCGGGACTGGTCAGGGTCTTGCCGCCCTGCTTGCGCACGCGTTCGGCCACGAGGTCGGTCAGCGCGAAGATTTCCGTCGCATGTTCGTCGAACAGCAGATGCAGGTCGCGGAACTGGGGACCCTTCACATGCCAGTGGAAGTTCTTGGTCTTCACGTAGAGCGCGAAAGTATCCGCCAGCAGCCCGTTGAGGCTGTCGATGAGAGCGGCCTGTACGTTGTCCTTGGAAGTCATGGTTGTCCCTCGTGCTGGTATGTTGGACACAATGTATAATCCAAAACGCGTATTAAAAGACTTGGTTCAATCGGATATTCCGATCACAGTAGCCCGAATTCCCTCAGGAAAACGACAAGGGCAACAAGCACCAGAACGGCTCCGACTATACGGCGCCCGCGCATCGCCAGTGGTCGATCGAGGACGCCGGGCGCCGCCCATGCAAGGATGGACAGGACAAGGCCGCCAAGCAGGCCGCCGGAGCCTGCCGCCAAGGGGGCGCCCAAGCCTACGGCGAGGCCGAATATCAGGAACCGAACCGCGTCCGTCACTTGCGCAGCGGCCAGCACAAGGCCGAGCGCACCGAGCGAATTGGTCGGTTCTTTCGGCTTGCGACGCGGCGACAGGATCATCGATTCCAGACCGGCGAGACCGATCGCGATCCCCGCAAAGATCGCGCGCGCCGGCGGCGGCAGGACGGGAAGCGTCTTCGAAGCCGCCCATGCCGCCAATGCCGAAGTCAGGCCGGTGCAAACCAGGGTGACCAGCAGGACACCCGGACGTTGCCCCTGCCGTGCCGTGAGCCCGGCGATCGTGACCTGGTCCCGCGCACCGAACCCCGCGAGGAGAACACCCAGGAATGTCAGGTAGAATGCCGGCATCGGGCCTCCGCGTTCACGGCCGCAGCCGCCCTTGACCGGTCATCCTGCCCGGCGCTGTCAGATCGCCTTCTGGCAGGACACGATGGCGGCAATGACATTGGCGGTATCGGCCGGATCACGCACGCAGATCGTGTCGAGCCCCATGGCCTTGGCCGGATAGTCGTTGCCGCCCGGGAAGATGGCATCGCCGATGAAGAGGATGTCGCGCTCCTCAACGCCGCTATGTTCCGACAGGCGCCGCAGGCCCCAGGCCTTGTCGACGCCCGGCTGGGTTACGTCGACGGATGTCGCGCCGCCGAGATTGATCGAAACGCCGGGCAGGCGTTGGATCAGGTCGGCCTGGATCACCTTGCGCTTGGCGAAATCGGGATCCCAGACTTCCTTGGCCTCTAGCGGAGCCTGCTGGCCGAGCGCGGAAAAGGTAATCTGGCTGCCGCGATCCTCGATCCGCTCACCCCAGGTCTGTTCGGGCACGAATCCGGTCGCTTCGAGTGAGGCATCGAAGGCATCAAGGATGGCCTGCTTCTGCTCGTCGCTGAAGAGTTCGGCATAGACTGCGTTCCAGCCACCTTCGCGATGGACATAGAGCTTGGCACCGCTCGTCGGCAGCATCCACAGGCGCGAGAGGTCGGCATGACCGGGCAGGCGGCTGGCCACCTGCTTGTCGAACTGCGGCCAGTCACCGCCCGAAATCACCGCAACCTGGGCGACCTCGAGAAGATCGGCCATGGCCTGCGCCATCTCGTCGGTAAGCGGCTGCTTGCTGAGGGCCAGAGTCCCGTCGAGATCGAAAGCCACGATTTTCTTCATCTCAAACCTTTCATGGTCCGGCCTTCGCGCAGGCGCGATTGAACGCCATGCCGGAACAGGGTGTCATGTGCATGGCGCAGCGCGATTGCGTCCGCAAGCGCACCATGGGAGTACTCGACTATTGGTTGACCGCGCCCGAAAGCTTGCCGACTTTCTGCACGCCTGCGGCCGTCGTGATCACGATGTCGTCGCCATCGACGACGACGATCACATCCTCGAGCCCGATGACCGAGACCCGCGGGCCATCGCTGTCCACCAGGACATTGCGGCAATCGACCAGTTCGGCAACGGCGCCGCGCACGGTGTTGCCGTTGCCGTCACGCTCCAGCGCATCGTGCAGGGCCTGCCAGTTGCCGATGTCCGACCACTCCATGTCGGCCGGGACCATGGCCGCACGGTCGGTGTTTTCCATCACCGCGTAGTCGACGGAATCGCTTTGCGTCGCAGCGAACGTTTCGGCGTCGGGGTGGAAGCGTGCCCCCTCTTCCCGGCCCTTGGCGACGGATTCGCGCACTGTCTGCGCGATCTGCGGGCGATGCGCCGCCAGTTCGGCGAGGAAATCACTCACCCGGAAGGCAAAGATGCCTCCATTCCAGGCGTAACTGCCGTCTGCCAGGAAGGCCTTGGCCCGCTCCAGATCCGGCTTTTCGACGAACTGCGCTGTCCTGAAGCCCCTCTCGTCGATCGGTTCGCCCCGCTTCAGATAGCCGAAGCCGGTTTCCGGCGCGGTCGCCTCGATCCCGAAGGAGACCAGCCAGCCCTCTTCCGCCAGCGCCGCGGCCTTGAGCGCCGCTTCGGCAAAGACCTGCGGCCTGCCGATATGATGGTCGCTGGGGCATACCAGCATGATCGCGTCCTGCGGCAGGCGATGGGCCGCGAGCGCGATGGCCGCAGCCGTGTTGCGCGCCGCCGGCTCGACGATGACCCGGGCATCGGCGCGCCCACCGAGCTGCGCCTCGACATGATCGAGGTGCTTCACGCCGGTGACGACGATAGGCCCGGCGAAACCGGCGGCTGCGGGGCATCGCGCGACCGTGGCTTCGAACAGGGTCTGCTCGCCTACCAGCGGCAGGAACGGCTTGGGCTTGGCGGCACGGCTGCGCGGCCACAGTCGCGTACCGCTGCCTCCGCACAAAATGACTGGAACGATCGTGGGCATGGGCCTCTGAAATGACGGAAAAGCGTGTGTCGCGAGTAAAGCCGGTCCTAGCAAGGTTGCAACCGGCGCATTGGAATTACACTTGCACCTTGCGCAGGGAAAGATCCGGTAAACTACTCAGCGGCACACTCAAGCGTCATTTATTCCATCGATAATGGCGCCATCCGTTCCCGCAACGGCTCTCCCAGCCCGGCGAGGTCCCGGCCGCTCGGATGCTGGAACAGGCGCAGGCCGAATTGCGGCAGGATTGCAAGGAGATGGTCGAAGATGTCGCCCTGGATGCCTTCGTACTCCGCCCAGTCGACGGTGTCGGTGAAGCAGTAAATTTCCAGCGGCAGGCCCTTCTCGGTCGGCGCGAGCTGACGAACCATCGTCGTCCCCCGCCTGGCAATGCGCGGGTGGGCTTCGAGATAGGCGAGCATATAGGCACGAAAGGTACCGACATTGGTCGGGCGGCGGCGGTTGACCGGGCGGTCATCCTCCCCATCGCGTACGGCATTCTGCGCGTTCCATTCGGCCAGCTCCCTGTCCTTGGCGGCCATGTAGGGCTCGAGCAGCATGAAGCAGCGCAAGTCCTCCCACTGCTCGCGACCGAGGAAATCGATGGTCGTCTGGTCGATCAGCAGGGAACGCATGATCCGCCGCCCGCCCCATTCGCGCATGAAACGCCAGTTGCGGTAGGAGTCGGAAATCAGCTTGTGCGTCGGGATCGTCGTGACGGTCTTGTCGAAGTTCTGCACCTTTACGGTGTGCAGCGCGATGTCGATCACGTCGCCGTCGGCATTGAGCTGCGGCATCTCTATCCAGTCGCCCACGCGCAGCATGTCGTTCGAACGCAACTGCACCGAGGCGACGAGCGAGAGGATCGTGTCGCGGAAAATCAACATGATCACGGCGGCTAGCGCGCCAAGACCGGACAGCAGCAGCAGTGGCGACTGGCCGATCAGCGCCGCGACGATCAGGATCGAGGCAGCGGCATAGATCAGGATCTTGGCGACCTGCAGATAGCCCTTGATCGGCCGGCTCGCCGCCTCTGGCTTCAGTTCATAGGCATCGTTGGCCAGTTCCAGCAGATCGCACAGCGCCCGCGCCAGGGTGAAGATGATGAAGGCTTGCGACAGGACCTGCACCAGCACGACTGCCTGCTCCGGCAGGCCCGCGATGACCGCGATTCCCTGATGCAGGATGACGGCCGGCACGACGTTCGCGAGGTGGGTGACGAGCTTGCGCACGTCGTTTGCCTCGTTGCGCAGCGGGGTGCGCGCTATCATGATCGTCACCGGCCGCACGACCAGCTTCTTGGCCAGCCAGTTGGCGAACCAAGCGACAAGAAGCAGTCCGGCCAGCGAGACGAGAGCATAGGCGGCCGGCTGGCCTGCAAAGAACGTACTGATGGTCTCGAGCGTCTGGATCGGTGCCTCCCCGCGTGTCTTTGGCATGAATGGACAGAAGAACCGGATCGGCGCCGCCCGGTTCGCAGCGCGCGGACAATGGCGACCGCGACCGGGCATTTCAACCGGGGAACCGGCCTTTCGCCCGATCGTTGCTGCAAAGCGGCATTTTTGAGGAGCTGGGGGTTGGCCTGTGTGCCAGATGATGCAAAGGTCATAGCGATGACAGACGAAAGCGACAGCCTGAAGCTGGCGCTGCGCGGATCGTCGCCCGACGACCTGTCCCAGCCG
Source organism: Novosphingobium sp. KN65.2 (assembly GCF_001368935.1). NCBI lineage: Bacteria > Pseudomonadati > Pseudomonadota > Alphaproteobacteria > Sphingomonadales > Sphingomonadaceae > Novosphingobium > Novosphingobium sp. KN65.2. The sequence continues at coordinate 61,899 of NZ_CCBH010000143.1, read as the reverse complement.
CCCCCCTTGCGCCTTTCCTCGAAGGCCGCCCTTTTCCTCGATTTCGACGGAACCCTCGTCGATATCGCTGCCCATCCCGACCATGTCGAGATCGCCAAGGCCCTGCCCACCCTGATCGAGACGCTGGGCGAGAAACTCGAAGGCCGCCTGGCCCTCGTCAGCGGCCGTGCGCTCGAGGCGCTGGACCGCCTGCTGGGCCCGGTCGACGTCGCCATGGCCGGCTCCCACGGCGGCGAGTTCCGTCCTTGCCGCAGTGCCGAAATCCACCCGCTTGCCGATCCGCTGCCCGAAACGATCGCCCGCCCGCTCGGCGCTTTCGCCCGCGACAACGGCGAACTGCTCGTCGAGCGCAAGCCCTTCTCGATGGCTGTGCACTATCGCGGGCGGTCCGATATGCGCACCCCGCTTCTCGCCCTGGCGCGCGAGCTTGCCGAAGCCCATGGCGCCGACGTCAAGGACGGCAAGATGGTCGTCGAAGTGGTCATGCCCGGATCGGACAAGGGCAGCGCCGTCGCCCGCTTCATGGAAATGCCGCGCTTTGCCGGCGCGACGCCCTATTTCATCGGCGACGACGTTACCGATGAAGATGCCTTCAGGGCCGTCACCGCAATGGGCGGCGAAGGCATCCTGGTCGGCCCGATGCGCGAAACGGCGGCCAGTTGGCGGCTCGAGAGCGTAGAGCAGGTCCACGCGTGGCTCACCCGCGCCCTCGCCGAAGGTCCGGCCGGCACAGCCGGAATGACACCCGATGCCGAAAATGCAGGAAAAGCAGGAGAACGCCCCGCATGAGCTCGCTGGAACTGTGGCCGATCGGCAATTGCCAGGTCAGCGGTCTGATCGACGAATCCGGCGCCATCGTCTGGGGCTGCGTCCCGCGGGTCGACGGCGACCCGACCTTCTGCGCGCTCCTGCGCGGTGACGAGGGGCAGGACGCGGGCACCTGGCGTTTCGAACTGGAGGAACAGGTCTCCATCAGCCAGCACTACATGCGCAATACGCCGATACTGGTGACCCGGCTGGAGGACGTTCACGGCGGCGTCGTCGATGTGATCGACTTCTGCCCGCGGTTCCAGCGCTCCGGGCGCACCTACCGCCCGGTGGCCTATGCCCGCATCGTGCGTCCGGTCCACGGCTCCCCGCGCATCAAGGTCGTGCTCACGCCGATGAGCGGCTATGGTGCCCAGCTGGCCCAGATCACCCATGGCTCCAACCACATCCGCTATCTGGTCGAACGCAACACCCTGCGCCTCACCACGGATGCGCCGATCGGCTACGTCCTCGACGAACGCTACTTCCGCCTCGAACGGCCGATGCACTTCTTCCTCGGCCCGGACGAACCCTTTGCCGGGAACGTCCAGCACGAGCTGGAAACCATGTGCCAGCTGACCGAGGCCTACTGGGCCAACTGGGTGCGCGGCCTTGCCACCCCGATGGACTGGCAGGATGCGGTGATCCGCGCCGCGATCACCCTCAAGCTGTGCCAGCACGAGGAAACCGGTGCGATCGTCGCGGCTCTCACCACCTCGATCCCCGAAGCGCCGAACAGCCAGCGCAACTGGGACTACCGCTATTGCTGGATCCGCGACGCCTACTACACCGTGCAGGCGCTCAACCACCTGGGCGCGCTCGACGTGCTGGAAAAGTACCTCGCCTACTTGCGCAACATCGTCGACGACGCCGAGGGAGGTGCGATCCAGCCGCTCTATGCCGTGAGCGGCGCCAAGGAAATCATCGAGTGGGAGGCCAAGGACCTCTCCGGCTATCGCGGCATGGGCCCGGTGCGCGTCGGCAACGCCGCCTACTACCAGATCCAGAACGACTGCTACGGCCAGATCGTCCTGCCATCCATCCAGGCCTTCTCCGACCGCCGCCTGCTGCGCATGGCGAACATGGACGATTTCGAAAGCCTCGAGGAAGTGGGCGAGATGGCGTGGAAGACCCACGACCAGCCCGACGCGGGCCTGTGGGAGCTACGCACCCGCACCGCAGTCCATACCTATTCGAGCGTGATGAGCTGGGCCGCCTGCGACCGCCTTGCCAATGCCGCCCAGCACCTTGGACTCGATGAACGGCACAAGCTCTGGCGCGAACGGGCCGACACGATCCGCAAGAACATCGACGAAGGCGCGTGGTACAGGCTGGAAGGCCCCGACCTCGACGATGGCGGCGCGGGTGGGTACTATGTCGCCAGTTTCGGCGGCGACCAGCTCGACGCCAGCCTGTTGCAGATGGTCGAACTGCGCTTCGTGCATGCCAACGACCCCAGGTTCCAGTCGACGCTGCAGGCGGTCCAGAAGTCCCTGCGCCGGGGCGAACACATGTTGCGCTACGCCAACGAGGACGACTTCGGCCTGCCCGAGACGGCGTTCAACATCTGCACGTTCTGGCTGATCGAGGCCCTGCACCGCAGCGGCCAGGACGAGGAAGCCCGGCGCCTGTTCGAGGCCATGCTCGGCCATCGCACCAAGTCGGGCCTTCTGTCGGAGGACATGGATTTCGAGACGAGCGAGCTCTGGGGGAACTTCCCGCAGACCTATTCGCTTGTCGGTATCATAAACTGCGCCGGGCAACTGTCGCGGTCATGGCGGGACTGGCGCTGACGCGTCGCGACCGATCGGCGCCCGGGGGCGTCACAGGGGACTGAAGTATGAGCAGGCTGATTGTCGTATCGAACCGGGTTTCGGTGCCCAAGGCGGCAGGTGCTGCGGGCGCCCAGGGCGGGCTTGCCGTGGCGCTCAATTCGGCGCTGCGCGAACATCGCGGCATCTGGTTCGGCTGGTCCGGGCAGGAGACCGAGGAATTCACCGGTCACCTCAACATGCAGCGGATCAGCGATGTCACGACCGCGACCATCGACCTCGAAACGCAGGACATCGACGAATACTACAACGGCTACGCCAACCGCACGCTCTGGCCCCTGTTCCACTACCGCATCGACCTGACCGAGTACGACCGCAGCTTCGGCGAGGGCTATGAGCGCGTCAACGCCCGCTTCGCCACCAGCGTCTTGCCCCTCATCGAACCGGACGACCTCGTCTGGGTCCATGACTACCACCTGCTCCCGCTCGGCTCGATGCTGCGCCGCAAGGGCATCCGGAACCGCATGGGCCTGTTCCTGCACACGCCTTGGCCGCCCACGCGCCTGCTGGTCTCGCTCCCGTTCCATGAGCGGCTCGTCGCCTCGATGCTCGAGTATGACGTGATCGGCTTCCAGACCCAGGAATGGCTGGAAAGCTTCATGCATTACGTTAGCAAGGAGATGGGTCTGCCGATCACCGACGATGGCACGGTCGAGTACCAGGGCCGCAAGATCATCGCCAAGGCGTTCCCGATCGGCGTCGACTACGACGAATTCGTCGAAGGGGCCCGCAGCGCCGAAGCACAGGAGGCCTACGAGCGCCTCAAGGCCAGCATTCGCGGCCGCAAGCTGATGATCGGCGTGGACCGGCTCGACTACTCCAAGGGGCTGGGCGAGAGGTTCGAAAGCTTCGGTCGCTTCCTGACGGATCACCCGGACCAGGCCGGCAATGTCGTGCTGCTGCAGATCGCCCCGCCCTCGCGCGGGGATGTCGCCAGCTACCAGCAGATTCGCGAGGATCTGGAGCGCAAGACCGGGCACATCAACGGCGCCCATGCCGATGTCGCCTTCGTGCCGATCCGCTACGTCAACCGCGGCTATCCGCGCAGCCACCTGGCCGGGTTCTACCGCGCTGCCGACATCGGTCTCGTCACGCCGCTTCGCGATGGCATGAACCTTGTCGCCAAGGAATACGTCGCGGCTCAGGACCCCGAAGACCCGGGCGTCCTGATCCTCTCGCAGTTCGCCGGCGCGGCCCAGCAGCTTACCGAGGCACTGCTGGTCAATCCGCATTCGATCGAACACGTCAGCGAGGCGATCAAGCGCGCGCTCGACATGCCGCTGAGCGAGCGCAAACAGCGCCATGCCGCGCTGCTCGCTTCGGTCCGCGACGAGGACGTCCTTCGCTGGCGCGAGGATTTCGTCACGGCCCTGTTCGGCCAGATCGGCGGCAACGGCACGAACGGCGACAAGGTGCACGACAAGGCCGCCTGACCGCAGACGATCGTAAAGCGGCGGGCTTCGACTTCAGCCTGCCGCCCGCACTGCGGTGCCCATCACGATTTCGACACACCAGTGAAACCGAACTGACCTCAAAAGCGATTATCCTCTCGCAACATCGATGACGGGAATCGGGCAGGCCCAAGCGCCTGACCCGTGACCGGTTTGAAACGAGAGGGCCCGGCTGACGGGCAGAGTGCAGGCAATGAATACGGTTGTTTACGGCGAATGCGTTCACTCTGGCGCATGCGCAAGCGTGCGGATCTCCAGCCTCGCCGATTCGGGCTGCGACCTCGAAATCGACGCTCCCGCGGCCCTGAACGATGGCGATTGCTCCCTGTGGATCGGCGCCATCGGCCCCTTCCCCGCGACCGCCATCCGCAAGACCGCCCGCCAGTTGTTCCTGCGCTTCAAGGAACCGCTGGACCGCAAGATCGTCGCGCACTTCAACTGCGCCTGAGGCACGCGAACACCCCGGAGGGGAATTCCCCGCCGGGGCGTGAGCCTTCGCCCAATGCGCCTGTGATCAGGCGCCCACATACCCCCGATACCACTCCACGAAGCGCGGCACGCCGATTTCGATCGGCGTTGTCGGCGCGTAGCCGGTGTCGCGGGTCAGGGCGTCGATGTTGGCGTATGTAGCGGGGACGTCGCCCGGTTGCATCGGCAGGAGGTTGAGTTCGGCCTTCACGCCGCAGGCATCTTCCAGAACCTCGATCAGGCGCATAAGGCGTTCGCTGCGGTTGTTGCCGATGTTGTAGAGGGCGTGCGGCTTCACGCTGCCGCCGGCCTTTGCCTGCCCGTCGTCGGCAGGCGGACGATCGAGGCAGGCGAGGACGCCGCCGACGATATCGTCGATATAGGTGAAGTCACGCTGCATCTCTCCATGGTTGTAGACGTCGATCGGGCGTCCGGAGAGCATGCGCTCGGTGAACTTCCACATGGCCATGTCGGGCCGACCCCATGGACCGTACACGGTGAAGAAACGCAGGCCGGTCAGCGGAATGCGGAACAGGTGGGCGTAAGTCTCGCTCATCAGCTCGTCGGCCTTCTTGGTCGCGGCGTAGAGCGAAACCGGATGATCCGCGCGGTCTTCCACTGCGAAGGGCAGCTTCTCGTTGCCGCCGTAGACCGAACTGGAGCTGGCATAGACCATGTGCCCGACCTGCCGGGCGCGCGCGATCTCGAGCATGTTGACATGGCCGGCGAGGTTCGAGGCGACGTAGGCCTGCGGGTTTTCCAGCGAGTAGCGCACGCCTGCCTGGGCGCCCAGATGGACGATCGCGCCGAAATCGTGAGGCGCCAGCGCGGCCAGCGTCGCTGCCATGTCGGCGAAGTCGAGCTTGCAGAAGGTGAAGAGATTGCCGAACCGGGCGACAAGGCGATCGCGGCGGGCCTCCTTGAGCGAGACCGGATAGTAGTCGTTCATGGAATCGATGCCGATCACCGGCTGCCCGCGCGCCATCAGCGCTTCCGCGACGGCGGCGCCAATGAAGCCAGCCGCACCGGTGACGAGGACCGTCGGGTATTGCGAAACCATGCTTGCTCCCATTTTGAAAAGCGCAACGGCGCCGGGCCGAGACCTGATCGGGGTGGATGACCGGGACGGAATGCCCCGAAGTGGACGCTTCACTATCTGGAGGTTTGACGCGTTGCAACATGGACCATATGCCATGGCCCGCAAGCCATAAAGTTCAATCTCATCGTCTCGACCGACGCCAATCTCCGGACAGCCTGAACATGACCCAGAAACTCCCCGTCCTCGTCACCGGCGGCGCTGGCTACATCGGCAGCCATGCCGTGCTCGCCCTTGTCGATGCAGGCTGGCCGGTGGCCGTGATCGACAACCTGACGACGGGTTTCCGCTTCGCCATTCCCGAGGGGGTGGCCTTCTATGAAGGGGATATCGAGGACAGCGAACTGCTTGCCCGAATCTTCGCCGAGCAGGGCACGAAGGCGATCATGCATTTCGCCGGATCGATCATCGTGCCGGAATCGGTCGAAAATCCGCTCAAGTACTATCACAACAACACAGCCAAGAGCCGCGCACTGATGGATGCGGCGGTCAAGGCCGGCGTACCGCACTTCATCTTCAGCTCCACTGCGGCCACCTATGGGATCCCTGAAGTCTCGCCGGTAACCGAGGACAGCCCCAAGGCGCCGATCAATCCCTACGGCACGTCCAAGCTGATGACCGAGATCATGTTGGGCGATGTCGCCAAGGCGCACCCGTTCAACTACTGCGCGCTGCGTTACTTCAACGTGGCGGGCGCCGATCCGCAGGCCCGCACCGGCCAGTCGACCGCCGGGGCCACGCACCTCATCAAGGTCGCCGTCGAAGCCGCGCTCGGCAAGCGCAGCCACGTCGCCGTCTTCGGGACCGATTTCGACACGCCAGACGGTACGGGCGTGCGCGACTACATTCACGTGTCGGACCTTGCCAATGCCCATGTCCTTGCGCTCGAGGCGCTGATCGCGCAGCCCGGACGCTCGCTGACGATGAACTGCGGCTACGGCAAGGGTTTCTCCGTGCTCGACGTGCTCGATGCCGTCGACCGCGTGACCAACCGGACGATCGAGCGGCGCCTGGAAGGCCGCCGCGCCGGCGATCCGGACTCCCTCATTTCGGACAACCGGCGGATCAAGGCCACCCTGCCCTGGCAGCCGCGCTACGCCGACCTGCCCACCATCGTCGAGCACGCCCTCGCCTGGGAACGCCGCCTGACCGAGATCCGCGGCTAACAATTCAGTCTCCCAACGGCCGGTCCGGCCCCGGCCGATGAAGCGGCCATACCGAACAAGCCCGCCCCGCAGACGGTTGTGCGCCCGGACATTTCCATCGGCGAGCATAAGCACCTCGCCGATCCAGTAGTCCTGCATATCATCCGGCTTGGTTAAGAAGGCTCGATCAGTTCCACGGGCTTTGGCCAAGACCGGTCTCGGAACTGTAATATTTCAGTTGTACTTGCCGCCCGAGCAATACTATTACGCGCGACATCGGCGCCCGGGCAGATTCGTTCCTGACCGGGCCCTCCGGGTTCCTGCCCGCGAGATATGTCATTCACGAGGTGACCGTTCCCGTCACTCATCCTGCCGCAAGGCAGGACGCAGAGACGGGAACGCGGAACGGGAACGGGAGGGAAGTGTCCCTCTCTCCCGGTCCCGTTCCGCAATCCATCGCCTCGTCTGGCCGGCCCTTCAGTTCCGGCAGCTAACAGTCGTGACAGGCCCCCGTTCGCGCGCTGCAAAGGCAGATGGCAAAACGATATCGCAAACCCTCTTGCACGAACCCATTCGCCCCGGTAAAGGCCGCCCCCTGTCCTCGGTCCGAACCATGATCGGACCGCCAGGCACGCCGCAGTAGCTCAGCTGGTAGAGCACGACATTCGTAATGTTGGGGTCGGGGGTTCGAGTCCCTTCTGCGGCACCATTTTCCCGAAAAGACAGCTTCCACAGGAAGCACACCGACTTCCTACCGGAAAGAGCTGCCCTTTGGTCGCACCACGGATGGCGGCGATGCTTCAGCTGTCTCGATCGCTGGCTGGCGCCATCAGATACTTTTCTGACGGTCGGGGTTGGTGCAGGGATATGACGTGGTCGATGCCTTCCACGGTAATGACCAGCATCCCCTGCTCGTTCATGTTTATGAACCCCTTCGCCTTGAGGTACCAGATATGGAAGTCCAGAAGATCGTCGCATAACCCGAACGACGTTTGGATATGGAACCCATAAACCCCGCAGTCGAGAGCGCTGCTTCGTCTTCTCTTGTACAGCAGCAACAAGATATTACGCTGCATCTCCGCGTCGGATAGCGCCACTTTCTCATCGATGCCGATATCAAGGCGCTGGTGTGCCGTCGGAGATCCGACATTGGCCTGGTACACAACATCGTATTCGGCCCGTTTATCGGGTCTTTTCAGGACATTGTAGGCTTCGACAATTTGCTTGAACAAAGCCGCATTTGCGGTTTTCGGATGGTCCGGGTGATACTTCTTGGCCAAGTGCCGGTAGGAAAGAGAGATGACTTCGACGTCACAGCCCGCATCGACTTGCAGCAGCTGATAATAGTCGATGAAATCACCCACATCCTGCATACCTTACCCCCATTTCGGAACGCGAATTAAGCCAAAGCCCATCCTCTAAGGATGCAAGCAAAGCAACGGCATTGCGATTGTGGAGGAACCGGAAAACCTTGTCATGCCTATTCAGCGAAGATCGACCAAGTTTCTCGTCAGCACCGAACCGCCGATTGCGAGAAGCATAAGCCGATCCGGCAGTCCCGATAGCTTACCTTCGCAAGCCGCAAACCAACCTCGCGTCAGCGAAACGGTCAAAAGCAACAGCCCGGGCAATTCTCGGCGCCCCAAGTGATCGTGCACCTGCGAATAAATTCCGATCCGATGCCATTCGTAATCGAAATCACGACAGGCCATGCAACAAGCATCTTCACCCTGGACTTTTCCCCATATCTGCGGGGGCATAGGGCCCCTTTGATCGGACAGTCCCGGGTCGGAACACCTTGACGGAACAGCCCACACGTAATGCCATCGGCGATGGGTATGTAAACATTACCGCAATTGCGAAATTAAATTACCAATAAAATCAAATATCTTTTTCTTTATTGCTAAGGTTAACCCGTGATGTTAACAAGCGGGCTATCCAAAGGGATCGACCCCGCAGTCAGAATCCCAGTTCCGCAGGCCCGGACATCCTCGCCCTACCCCCCCGCAAGGATTGCCCGGGCCTTTGGCGTTTTCAGAACGCAGGACGCCGCCGCATTCAGCGAAGTCAGAACAGGTTCAGTGCCGGCTCGTAGATGGGCAGCAAGAGGCTGCACGCGGCGGCGGAGTGGGACACCCGCACTGCCTTCATCGCGGCACGTTCGCGCAAGTGGCCCGGGGGCGTGCCGAACCACTTGCGGAAGGCCCGACCGAAGCTGGACTTGTCGCTGAAGCCCAGCTTGGTCGCCACTGTATCGAGGCTCAGCAAGGGATTGGCGATCAGTTCGGCGGCCAGCTTGCGCCGTTCCTGTTCGACAAGGTCGAAGAATGTCGTCCCCTCGTCCGACAGCGCCCGGATGATCGTTCGTGAGGACAGACCCTGTTCCGCCGCGATCTGTTTGAGGCGCGGCGCCTGCCCTTCGTGGGCCAGCAGGTGCATCACCCGCTTGCGAACGCGGACCGTGAGGGAGCCGCCGGGGTGCGCCTGCGCCTGATGGCGAAAGTTTTCCTGCGCGAGCAACCACATGGTCGGATCGGATTCGGGATTGGGCAGATCGGCCAGTTCCGCCGGAATGCGCAGTCTATTCACCGCCGATCCTGCCGATACCCTGCACCGTATGTTCGACCAGAACGCGGGCGGCACACAGGTGGCGCCAAGGCTCGTGCGCAATTCGACCGCCTCCATCCTTTCCGACGCGATGGATTCCACGACCTTGCAGAGCGTCAACGCGGCCAGCGGCATCAGGAAATCGGCAAGACGCCCCATGTCGACCTTCGGTTCGACATGAACGTCAAGGCCGCGCTGCCCTCGAACGATCTCCAAGTGCATGTACGGATGGTTGGTATTGCTGGCGCAGCACATACCCGCGAGCGCCTCACCCAGATTGGGGGCGCTGACGTATAGCAACGCTGCACGCGGGCCCAGCGCCGGCCTTGCATGCTCGATCACGCGCCGAAGCGGGTCGGCCATTCCCATGCGTTCGACAACATTGGCGGCAACCAGCAGATCGTCCGCTGCGGAAATGGCGGGCGGCAGGCCATCGCGTCCCGTCAGGGTGGTCCCTTCGGTCAACCAGCAGGGCCAGCCTATCCAATGGCCGAGGTGGAGCCAGACCCCGGTCGAGACCAGTGTCCCGGCCGCAGGCCCCATCGTCGCAATTGCGCGGTGCGCATCTTCGTGGAACGGCCTGTCGCGCGCATCGGCATCATCGACCCGATCGCCAGACGATCCATCCGCGCCGGATCCGACCTGTGCCTTCGCCTCGAGCATACGACAACCTCATGCTTGCGGGCAAAGGCCCCGGCACATGACGGAACTTTGCAGCAACTCGTCCTTCACGGCTCTCAACTTGATGGTGAAAAGACAAGACTACGTAATGTCACCATTTGCACATGCAGTGTCAATATATGTCGATGGCTCAGGACGAGAACTTCCTTCATCCTGTACAACAACGAAAATCTGAAGCTGGGAGATCGGGCGGAGCGATCATTTTCGAGTTTCACAGAAAATCCGGCTGACCGGATCGACCGATCTTGAACGGCATCAGCCTGCATTGTGCAAATGGCCCTCCTCGACTTGTCGAAGGATCGAATGCTCCGGGTCGGCAATGTTCAGTGGAATCAGATGGAGGCGGGATCCCGCCCGAATTCACGACGGTTGGGCCGCTTGCTCCTCCAACCTTCCCGCCACGCCCCAGGGCCAAGAGCAGGAAGTCACGGGCGATAACGGAAAATGGAAAGGGTGCCATCATGAAGACCTCATTGTCCTACTTCCTGGCGACGGCCATCACTGCATCATCGATCCTGGGCTCCGCCCCTGCCTTCGCAGAGAAGGCTGACAAGCTGCTGTCGATCAACGGAAAGGATGCCTGGGGGGCGGAACAGGCGCTGAAAGACCGAGGCTTCAAGAGCGTCAGCAGCCACAAGAACTCGCAGGGCTACGTCTACAGCTACTGGTGGAACAAGCATGACGACAACTGCGTGCGCGTGGAAGTCTACAACGACACGGTGGAGACGATCACCGACGCGAAAGACAGCGATTGCGGCCATTCGGGAGGAAGTTCGGCAGCCGCTGTCGGGGCTGTTGCCGGGCTGGCAATCCTGGGCGCCGCCCTTGCCAGCAAGTCGCATCATCACGGCGACAAAAATTACTCGCAGCAGGAGCAGGCGGAATTCGACCGGGGCTACAAGGACGGCCTCTACAATGCGAGTTATCACAACTACAATCGTTCGGACCCCTACTCCCGTGGCTATGAAGTGGGCGTGGACGAGCGCAAGGCCAACCTGAGCCACCACCACAATCGCGGTGGCTACAGCCAGGTGGCGCAGTTCCAGGACCTCCAGGGCGCGCGGGCGGCGGGCGCGATGGACGAACTGGGGCGACGCGGCTTCCAACAGGTCGACAATTTCACCTCCGGCAATGGCCGCTACAGCATCCAGTGGCGTGAGCAGTCGAACCAGTGTCTCCAGGTGATTGTCGCCGATGGCCGTATCGAGGATATCCGCGACATCCAGACTCATCCCAAGTGCCGTTCCGGCCACCTGAGCGGCTCCGACGGCAAGACCTGGTACCAGCGCCTCGTCGGCGCAGCGGGCGACGGCGCGGAGAACCAGCTTGGCATCAACGGCTTCAGCAAGGTCGACACATTCGATTCCGGCCGGAACGGCTACGGTACGGTCTGGTACAACCGCTCCAAGCGCCAATGCCTTCAGGTTATTACCGTCAACGGACGCGTGGACTCTGCTTCCGACATCGTTTCGCATCCCCGGTGCCGCTGACGGCATCCGGCCCCCATGTCCTGCACCGGGCGACCACCGGGCGGTGCAGGACATGGGAAACCTCCCAATTCGTGCGAACTTATCGGAGCGATACCATGAGCCTGACGAACAAGACTGCCCTGAAAACGTCCCTGGCACTCTGCATGACCCTGCCCCTGCTGGCCTGCGGATCATCCGCGGACTCGCCGGAGGCGACCGCCAGCGCCGAGACCCCTGCACCGGCGAGTGAGGTGGCCGTCGTCTTCCCCGACAGCCTCGTCGTCATCGGTGACGGCTACCCCGCCAGCGGCGCACCCTGTCGGCGTCTTGGCGAGAGCGCCGTGACCTCCAACTGGCTGGACGACAGCGCAATCCTCGTCGGTTGCCCCAGCGAGAGCGACGCGAAAGTCCTTGGCGGCAAGATCGCCGGTTCGGTCGGTGCCATCACCATCGTCTCGGTTCCGACCGGCAATGCCAACGCGGGCATGGGTGAGAACGGTCCGGTCGAAAAGACCGTGGCTGCCGCAGCGCCCAAGACCCTGAAGGACCCGATCCGCTCACCCGGCGGCATGGAATCGAAGTGCCTTGCCCGCGTCAACGAGATGACCGGCGGCAAGGTGATCGGCTCGCGCCGCATCGACGAAGCGGAATCGGGCGTGATGATCTATGTCAACGTCGAAGGGGCGCAGGCCCCATGGCAATGCTTCGGCAGCAAGGACGGCAAGATCAGCGAAGTCTACTACGGCGGCGACGAAGGCGCCCTGTAACGGTGATGTGTGGCGGTGCCGTGCGGCAACCGCCACGGCGGCGAAGGAGACCCATTCATGCCTGCCCGCATATCAATTGCCGCAAGTATGGCAGCCTGCACTCTCGCCTCATGCGCCCCGGTTTCCATGCCGGATGCCGATGCCGGTAATGTCCTGGCCGGAACGTCGTGGAGGCTCGTCTCGATCGATCGCGGCAATGCCGGACGGGCTGCACTGACTTCCGCACTACAGGCCCGCCATACACTCTCCTTCAATCGCGACGGCAGCTTGAGCCTGACGCTCGACTGCAACAGGGGCAATGCCAACTGGTCCGCCGGGCCCCTGCAGTCGGGCAACGGCAGCCTGACGATCGGGCCCGTTGCGGCCACGAGAGCGCTATGCCCTGCTCCCAGCTTTGGAGAGGAAATGGCGGCGGCTCTGCCCGCCGCGAAGGGTTTCACGCTGCTTCCCGGGGGCAAGGGACTGACCATCATGACCGGGACCGCCGTCTTCGCATTCGTCGCCGGATCCTCGGGACCGCCTTCACCCCAACCCACGACCCTGCCCGGCACGGAAGATGCACTGGTCCCGGGGACCGACTACCATGCCACCGCACAAGTCCCGTGCGGCATGGCGGGTAAGCCCCCGAATTCACGCTGCTTTGCGGGCGTGAAACGCCATTGGGGACCGGACGGTACACACCTCGTCGAGGTCACCAGGCCTGATGGCAGGAAGCGCGCCATCTTCTTTCGGGGGACCACGCCTTATGGCGCCGACAGCGCCGAGGCGGATGGCTCTGCCGGCTGGCAATTCACTGTCACGCGGAACGGTGACCGGAACACAATCCAGTTCGGCCCGGAGAGTTATGTGATCGTCGATGCACTCGTCGAGGGAGGTTAGACAAAATGGGCAACCGATGCCGATGGGCAAGCAGGAGCGATCAGGCGTGAGATGGGCATCACGTATTTTCCTGGCACTTTATGCCTTTGCACTGCTGATTTTCCTGATCGGTACTTTCGGCTGGTTCGGCCAGGAGACCGACCCGCTCTCCGGCGTGTTCCTGATCCCATTGGGCTTGCCGTGGAACCTGCTTGGCGATCGATTGGGCCTCGCCGGGGTTGCCGTCGGACTGCTTTCCCCTGCCATAAACGCAGGCATTCTCATATGGCTTGCCAAGCGAAGACGCGCCACATGACGTCAAGCTCGCACAACCGATGAGCCGCCTTCCCCTCCCGGGCCGAACCCGCCAATTCGCGCTTGCCGCGGCAGCAGTCCTGTCTGTCGTTCCGGCTTCGTCAGCGCTTGCCAAGACCACATCCGCGAAAGGCGCCGGGAACCCGAACTGGGACATCGTCGCATTCGAAGTAAATTCCTGGGGCCAGGCCCGATCCTCGTGGACCATCGGGCGTGACGGCACCGGCAACTGGGCTGAACCCGTCGAGACCCCGAGCGAGACCGGCGCTCCAACGCATACGGCCTATCACCTGATCGAGGCAGGAAGTTCCGGTTTCGCCCGCATCGCCGCGATCCTGTCGAACCTTCCCGATCCGGCGCCCGATTCCCGGGACTGCGAACAGTTCATGCCGGACATGGCCTATGGCACCGTGCGCCTGACAAAAGGCGCCACCACCACCGAAATCGCCTGGAACGCGGGCTGCATGGACGAAAGATACCGATCGTTCATGGCAACCTTGCAGCAAGCCGACGAGTTAATGCGCGAATGGGGCAAGGCGGGCAAGATCGTGCGCCGGGAATGATGATCCCCTAAATTGAAACTGACAGGAGGTTCATATGGGATGGATTATAGCACTGATCGTTGGCGGTATTGCCGGCTGGCTGGCCAGCAAGGTCATGAACCGCGATGCCTCGATGGGCATTTTCTGGAACATCGTGGTCGGCTGTGTCGGTTCGGTCATCGGCAATCTCGTTGCCAACCAGTTCGGGATCGTCGGCAGCGTCCAGCAATTCTCGATCGTCGGCCTGCTCGTCGCCTTCGTCGGCGCGGTGATCCTGCTCGGCATCGTCAACCTCATCCAGCGCGGGAAAGTGCGCTAAGCAAGGTCCGGATCCCTGCGGACGGCCGGGCGAAGTCACTCAATAGCTTCGCAATGCCGTCCGTTCAGGCCGAGATGCACCCCTCCGGCTGCGAGAGGGGAACTGCGCAGATTTGAACATAACCACGCAGTCATCCGCATGATTTCTTGCGCGCAATTTTCTTCGGACGCGTCGCAATTGAAGAGAAGACTCCACAAGCGAACGATCCTGAGCATATTACAGAGCGATGGAAGAGATTCGCGATGCGATCTATTACGAACAACTCGCCCGCTATGCGCGCCAGCTGGCCGCCCGCCACGAGGACGCCCTGGCGGCACGCCATCTTCGCGAAACGGCGCTGAAACACGAACGCAAGGCCCGAAAATTGCGCCGCGCCGAAGCCAAGGCGCTCGAAGGCAAACGCCCCCGGTACCGCTGGGCCTTCTGGCGCGATTGAGCCTCCTCCTAGACCGGAAGCCGCAGCCTTTGCCGGAAATGCCGCAAGGCGCGCTCCAGTATTGCACCCAAGGCCGACTGTAGCCGTCGCTCGATTCCGAAGCTGAACGCCCCGGCCAGCAGGTTGCACAAAACGATGGCCGCACCGACTGCAAGCACCGGGCTGTGGGTCGCGCGCTCGATCACACCGAACAGGTAGCCCCCGGTGATCTGGTTCACGAGATAGAGCGGGTAGGTCAGCAGGCCCATGGCCTTGGCCGCACCTGCCCACCGGCGCGTCGTCCAGACGGGGAGCATCACACCGGCACTTGCCACGAGGATCGCTGCTGCCCAGACGATCGAGGCGACGTGCGCGTTCTGGCCGTACTCGACCACGCCAACGCTGGCCCGGGCGAAGAAGTAGACGACAACCATCCCGATCAGGAAATTGATCGCGTAGATAGCCAGGTTGCGCGCGACGTCCTTGCCCGCATGGACCTGGTAGAGCGCTATGCCGACAAGGAAGAAGCAGTTCGTCGTCACCAGCGTGACGCTCAGCCGATAGGATGCGGCAAGGTCCGCGATGGCCTGTGCATCCAGCCCGACAAGGCCCGATGCGGCGAGCAATATGCCGCTCCAGAATACGAGGTTGAAACCGGTGATTGCCGAAGTCAGCGCGGTCATGTGCGCCAGCAACCGAAACCTGATGGCGGCAATTATCAAGGCGTAGAACATGGCTTCAGCCACCAGCGTCCATATCGCCCCGTCGATCCACGGCCCGAAGGGGAAAAGCACCATGGAGCGCATCATGCGCCGCATGGCTTCGACCGGCGCCAGTACCCCCGCCATCAGCACCACTGCGGCAGACAGGAGGGAAAAGGTCCATAGCCCGGGAAGAATGCGCTTGGCCCGCCCGATAGCGAATTGGCCTGGGGTCTTGTCGCCGCACGACATGAATATGACGAAGCCGGAAATTACGAAGAAGACCGGTACGCCCAGCCATCCGAGGCTCGCCCACGCGATGGCGGCTTCGAAGCGTGTCCCCGATCGCGTTACCGCACCGATGCCCCCGGCCGCAGGCGCTTCCACCCAGGACAGGAACAGCAGATGATAGAAAACCACAGCCTGCGCCGCCACAAACCGGAGCAGGTCCAGGGTCGCAAATTCACGAGGACGGGATGAACTCGAAGTATCGCCTGGCCCCATGTGTCTTGCGTGTCCCTTGCAGCATCAAGACTGCAAAGGATCGAGCTGCAGCCAGGCTCGCCCGGGCCCCATAACGGATGGCACCGAACTCAACCGACCAAGACTATGCAATCTTTCCCGCGCCTTGAACGTCAATTCGGTATGAGCCGGAAAGCCATTCGATACCGGTCCGACTGACCCGTTCGGCTTGCAACTAAGGGGTATGAACGGGCTTTTCGCGCGCTTCGGGAGTCGGTGCCGGACCGCAGGTAACGGCCTCGCCCAGATCCTTGTAGAACCGGCACAGGCGCAGGCCGGCGGCGTGGATGCGATCGCCCCATGCCTCCACCTCGTGGTTGTACAGGTCGTTGGCCTTGGGATCGGTCAGGATCGCTGCCGTCGGCTTCGGCTTTGCCTGCGCCACGGCTTCGATATCGAGATGCGAAGGAAGAACCTTCGGCGGCTCGGTCGTCTTGCAGGCAGTCAGGAAAAACAGGGCAATGACAATGCTCTTCAGAGGCATAATTGCTGGAATTCCTTCATGCCCTTCAGTTCTTCGGGCGAATAGGCGTCGCGAAGCCGCGAGCAATTCAGCTTCAGTGTCGTGTCCGGAAGGCGCTCAACTTTCCTGGCGGCACCGGCCACCTGCGGTTTAGGAGCGGCCTTCGGCGGGTCCGGCTGACGCTCTTCGATGATCTTCGTAATCACCTGATTGGCGCGATCCTCAGCCGTTTGCTCCACGGGATCGAGGGGCACCACGGTCTTCGTGGGCACCGGCGCAGGCGCGCTGCTCAGCGTGAGGATCGCCCATGCACTTGCCGCGAATGCGATCAGGACCACTCCAATGGCGATCCCTGCAGCAACCCTGGTAAGCAACGTGGACCATCCCTCCTTGGTCTGCGACATGCAGAGCATCACAGCTATCAATTCCTCTTCGGACTCAATGCGCTTGTGCAGGAGCGAATAACCTCAAACAGCTTGCGACGAAACCGTTTTCCCGTCCGGCGTCAGCATGATTTCGACGAACCGCGCCGAAGCGGCCTGCCGCGACCTGGCCCGGTCCCACCGCAATTGCCGACGACTATTGCTTGCAAATCCGTTGCTTGTACCCAAACGTAGTACCGCGTGTTGCAAGATTGCCAATCCGCGAGCCGTCTGATTGAATGCCCTCGCGCATGGGTCGCCAAGATCGCAGGTCTTCTCTCCCGCAATCGGATAACACCGTGATGAACAAGGCAGTTGCAGGTCTCGTTGCCCATGTCGGCGAGCCGCCCGACATCGAGACCTCCTCCGATGGCTATGCCTCCCGGTTCCGCGGCAAGGTGGGCGAATACCTGCTCGGCGTACAGGAACGGGGCCTCTTTTCGCTACTGGAACAGCCGCCCGTTCCGCCCGCATCGACCGTCCTCGACGTTGGCGGCGGCCATGCCCAACTGGCTCCTCCACTGGCATGCGCCGGATATCGCGTAACGGTCGCGGGAAGCGATGCCAGCTGCGGGATGCGGCTCGCACGCCATGACGGCGCGCCCGCCATCGATTTCGTGGCCTGCGACCTGCTGCAGATGCCCTTCGCGGACCGGAAGTTCGATGTCGTCACGAGCGTGCGGCTGATGGCCCATATCGACGACTGGCCGCGCCTCGTCGCCGAGCTTTGCCGGGTCGCAGACAAGACGGTGATCATCGATTTTCCGGTCTATTCCAGCGTCAACGCGCTATCGCTGCTCACCTTTCCGCTGAAGAAGCGGATCGAGAAGAACACACGCACCTACCGCAGCTTCTTCGGGGGAGAGGTGCGCAAGGCCTTTGCCAGCCATGGCTTCAGGCAGACCCGTGAGTGGCGGCAGTTCGTCCTGCCCATGGCCCTGCACCGCGCCCTGCCCAAGGCGGCGTTGACGCAGCAGGCCGAAGGTCTGATGCGAAAGGCGGGCCTGACCGGCCTCGTCGGCAATCCGGTGCTCGCCCGGTTCGATCGCGAGGATTGATGAGCGATCCCCGTACCGTCGCCGTCACTGGCGCAACCGGCTTCACCGGCAAGGCACTCGCCCTGCGCCTCGCTCGGGACGGCCTGCGGGTGCGCGCCCTTGCGCGGCCCGGCTCCACCCTGCCCGACCATCCCGGAATCCTGCGCATCGAAGGCGACCTGCAGGATGAAACCGCGCTCGCCCGCCTTGTCGAGGGCTGCGACACGGTCTTTCACATTGCCGCCATGTACCGCAAGGAAGGCAGCCCGGAGGAATTCGTCGCCGTCAATTTCGAAGGCACCAGGTCCCTGGTCGCAGCCTGTCGGGCCGCCGGCGTGCGCCGGTTCGTCGATTGCTCGACCATCGGCGTGCATGGCAGTGTCGATGACAGTCCCTCGGACGAAACCGCGCCGTTCAGCCCGCGCGACCCGTACCAGGAAAGCAAGCTGCTGTCCGAAGCCTTCTGCCGCGAGGAAATGGGGCGCGGCGGGTTGGAAATCGTGATCATCCGACCCTGCGGCATCTACGGCCCGGGCGATACGCGCATGCTCAAGATGTTCCGGATGGTCCAGCGCGGGACCTTCTTCTTCGTCGGCGACGGGTCGGCCAACTTTCACCCGGTCTACATCGATGACCTCGTCGAAGGTTTCGTCCTTGCCATGGACAGCGAGCAGGCCCCGGGCGAGACTTTCATCATCGGCGGTCCGCGCTTCTTGCCTTTGCGCGACTACGTGGGAGCGGCGGCGCGGGCGATTGGACGCAAGCCTCCTGCCCTGCACATTCCCTACAAGGCCATGCACCAACTGGCCCGACTGGTAGAAGCAATCTGCACGCCGCTGGGCGTCGAGCCACCGCTCCATCGCCGCCGCCTGACCTTCTTCAAGCACAACCGCGCCTTCACCAGCGCCAAGGCGGAACGCCTCATGGGTTACCGGCCCCAGATCGACATCGACGAGGGCTTCAGGCGCACGGTTGCATGGTACCGGGAGACCGGGCTTCTGCCCCCGCGATGACGATCCCGAACGAAGGTCCTGCTCCCCGCTCCGGCCATGCACGGGCGCGCGGAATGATCCATTCGCTGCTGCGCTCCCGGTCTCTGCTCGCCAGTCTCGGCTTCGCCTTCGCCGGGGCCGCATTCACTTTCGGCAACCTGTTGTTGGCAGGCGTCCTGCCCCCTGCCGCGTTCGGACAGCTCTCCCTGTCGATCGCGGTCTACAACGTGTTCATCTGGCTTGCTCCGCTCGGGCTGGATCAGGTGCTGCTGCGCCGCCGGCTGGATCCGGGCGCTCGCCTGCTGTTGCGCGCATTCCTTTCATGCAGCGGCATTGCCGCGATTGCCACGATCGGCACCGTGCAGTTCTATGACCTCCCGGCCCTGTCCGGATTACTGCTGGGCGCGGCGATCGTGGGCGGGGGCCTCGCAATGGCGGCCAGCATGGGTCTGCGCCGTCACGACTGGACCGCCGTTCCGCTCGTGGCCACGAACGTCGCCAGTTGGGCGCTGCTGCTGGCCGGCGGGCTGGGCCTTGTCCTTAGGCTGGGATCGGACCTGCCGGTCCTGCTGATCCTTGCCGCAGGCTGCGCCTTGGCGGCGGCCCTGAGCTGGTACGCCTTCATTCGCTTTTGCGGCCTTGGCGACGAGAAGCCCGACCGGGTGCCGCGCGGCGAAGCCTTTTCGCTGATGGTGACGGCCGGAGCGGGATCGGTTCTCGTCCAGATCGAGCGCTTCGTCATCCCGCAGGCGCTGGACTACCGCGCGCTCGCCATGTTCGCAGTGGTCGCATCGGTCGCGATTTTCCCGTTCCGCCTGCTGCGATCCGGATCCAGCTTTGCCCTGACGCCCCGACTGCGCGCCGCATCGCAGCGGGCAGACCGCTTTGCATTATTCGCACAGGAAACCCGGTCGCTGGGGGTGACCATGGTGCTCGCCACCATTGTCGTAGTCATGCTTGCGCCCCTCGTCGCCACCATCTTCACCGGCGGGCGCTATGAACTTGATCGACTGCTGGTTCTCATGGCCTGCCTCAACGGTGCCGCGAAGCTGATCGAGGGCCTGCCGCGCGCGGCCGTGGTCGCCTGCGGCACCGCCGAGGAAATCCGCAAGCTAAGCTGGATGAACTGGCTGACGATTGCCACTTGCCTGCTGGGCGCCTGGATCGGGGCGCAATGGGGCCTCGCCGGCCTGATCAGCGGAAGCGCGGCCGGCTGCCTCCTCAGCACGATTGCGCCGGCATTGCTGGCCCGGCGAGCGTTGACGCGCGGTTTCGTCGAGTAGGGATCTGCACTGGCCGGCGGCGAGGCCGAGCCTGCAAGAATTCCCCGGTGCCAACCGCCACGGCCACCATTCCTGCGACCGGAGTTGGCTAATTGATGAATGCGTTGATCCTCACTCCGGGCATAATCTTCGCATGCCCGGATCGACCCTCGTCGGGCAATTTCGAGACGCCGACATAGCCTTGTGGATTAATTGACAGGACTAAAATTCCTACGATATAGAATGACTTCACATCATCAGCGATCATACCGAAACCGTTCTTTATAAAATCGCTAGATCACGATTAATTATATAATGTTAATACTACGCTTTGCACAATCAACATACCTCGCAAGCATAGAATAACCCGAATATGGCTAATACATCTCTCAGGGTATATATCGTTACGTAGGTTTGAAGAAGTCAGAACAACACAATTGTTCGTTAGCCATACGCAAATACCAACTCGGGTCGCAAGTTATTCGCTGTTTCGAGTATTGGTGGGGGTAACGCATGGCTCTAATCTCCGTCATCGTGCCGGTGTACGACGAAGAGGAGAACGTCGAACCGCTCTATCGGGCGGTCGATCACGCATTGAGCGGCCGGGATTTCGATTTCGAGCTGGTGTTGGTCGACGACGGCAGCAAGGACCGGACATACGAACGCGCCGCCGCTCTGGTTGAGCGCGACCCGCGCGTGCGCGTCGTCAAGTTCCGTCGCAACTACGGCCAGACCGCCGCCATGGCAGCGGGCGTCGAAGTCGCGCGCGGGGACGTGCTGGTGACGATGGACGGCGACCTCCAGAACGATCCCGAAGACATCCCCCGCCTGCTCGAAAGGATCGAGGAAGGCTACGACATCGCGATCGGCTGGCGGCGCAAGCGCAAGGACGGTGGCGCCCGCGTCTTCATTTCCAAGATCGCCAATCGCATCATGACCTACATCATGGGCATCGCCGTGCGTGACAGCGGCTGCTCGCTCAAGGCCTACAGGGCGGAGCTGATCAAGGGCATTCCCATGTATGGCGAGATGCACCGCTTCATTCCAGCCCTTTCACAACTCGCGGGCGCGCGCCTGGTAGAGCTGGAAGTGAACCACCGCCCGCGGCAATTCGGTGTTTCGAAGTACGGCTTCTCGCGCATCCAGAAAGTGATGCTGGACATCGTCACGATCCGCGTACTGCTCAGCTACGCCCGTGCGCCGCTGACCTGGCACCTGAAAGTCGTGGGCCTGTCGTTGCTGCTCGACCTGCTGGCCTTCGGCTACGTGATATTCGGCCAGCCGAAGAGCCTTGTCGTGGCCGGCGGCATCGCCATGGTGCTCTTCTCGCTCACCCTGTTCCTTGTCGTCTGGGGCCTGGCCGGAGGGCTTTTCGCCGCAGTCGAACCCAACGTGGGCAGATATGCCGTGATCGCAGCCAAACTCTCGTCGCGGCTCAAGCTGCTCAACCCTGCCCCGCAGGAGGAACTATGAACACGATGGCCCCGCCCGATCTCACCATCGACATCTCCGTCATCATCCCGGTGATCGACCGCACGGAACCGGCCGAGGCCGTATGGCGGGCTTATCACGACGTGCTGATGCGGACGAACAAGTCGTTCGAGTTCATCTACGTCCTCGACGGCCCCTTCGAGGACTATGCCGAGGAACTGGCCGCGGTCGGCGATCGCGGGTTCCCGCTCAACATCGTGCGCTTCAACCGGCCCTTCGGCCAGGTCGCCTGCCTGCTGGAAGGAGTGCGCCACGCCCGCGGCGAGACCATCCTGATCCTGCCGGCGTACCTGCAGACCGCGCCTGAAAGCCTGCCGACCCTGCTCGACAAGCTGGAGAACGCGGACGTCGTCTCAGCCTATCGCGACCGCAGCACCGACAACGTGCTCAGCCGCCTGCGCGGCTGGAGCTTCGAAGCCCTCGCCCGCATGGCCGGATCGCGCTTCAAGGATCCCGGCTGCGTCGTGCGCGCATTCCGCCGCCGCGTCTTCGACGACCTGCAGGTGCACCATGAGCAGCACCCGTTCCTGCCGCTGCTGGCCGAAGGCTTGGGCTACAAGGTCGAACAGGTCTGCATGCCCCAGTCGCGTTCGGACCAGAAGATCCGCATGCACCGCGCGATCACCTATTTCAGCGTGTTTCTCGATCTCATCGCGCTGGGCTTCCTGACCCGCTTCATGCGCAAGCCGTTCCGCTTCTTCGGATCGGTAGGCGCGGGATGCATCGCCATCGGCGTCGCCATGGGCATCTACATCCTCATCCAGCGGCAGACCGCAGGCATGGAACTGGCCGACCGCCCGGCCCTGCTGCTCACCGTGCTGATGATCGTGCTCGGCATCCAGATCGCGGCCGTTGGCCTGATCGCCGAAATCATCATCTTCACTCGCAATCCCAGCCGCAGCGCCTACAAGATAGAGAAGATCGTGACCCACCCGGACGAGGCTTGATGCATCAACCCGATGTCGTGATTGTCGGAGCCGGAATGCAGGGAGCAACGATGGCGCTTGCCGCCGCGCGTTCCGGGCTGACGCCGCTCGTGGTGGAACGCGGCAAGGTTGGCAGCGGTGCGACGGGCAACAGCTACGGCATCATCCATGGCGGCCTGCGCTACCTGCAGGGCCTTAGCATCGGGCGCTGGCGACGCTCCCGGCAGGCGCAGGCGTGGTTTCTCGACAATTACCCCGATCACGTCCGTCCGCTGGCCTGTGCAATGCCGCTCTATCGCCATACCATGCGCTCACCGATGGCATTTCGCGCCGCGTCGGCGCTGGAAGCCTGCCTCTATCGCGGCACCGGCCTTGCGCGCCGACTGCCCGGGCTGCAGCTTCTCGGGGCAGAGGAGATCGCCAGGGCCTATGACCTGCCCCGACGCCATCTCGTGGGTGCGGCCTTGTGGCACGATCTGGTGACGGACGACATGGAAACGCTGCTGCGCACGATCCTTGCCGATGCCGGCGCCAGCGGGGCGTCGCTGCTGGAGGAGACCGAGGCGGGCGACCTGATCGTTGCCGACAACCGCATTGCGGGCCTCAAGGTCACCCGCGCCGATGGGACCGTGCAGGAAATCGCAACGCCCCGCGTGGCGATCTGCGCCGGATCGTGGTCCTCGCGCTGGCCGCAGGAGCCACAGGCCGCCAGCACGGCGGCGCTCGCCTTCAATCTCGTGCTCGACATGCCCTTCCCGGGCGATGCCGCGCTGGCGGTATCCGAAACGCCGGGCAAGGGCCGCAGCTATTTCCTGCGTCCGTACGAGGGCGGCACCTTTGCCGGCACTTACTATCGCCCAGCCCCCGGCGCGCGCGAACCGGAAGTCATGCCTGCCGATATCGACGCCTTCCTCGAAGTGCTGGACAGGGCGCTGCCGGGCTACGGCATTACCGAAGCAGGCGTGCGCGCGGTGATGCCCGGACTGCTCCCCGATACCGACGGGACCGGCCGGACCCTGAGCGCCGCCGACACGATCTCGGCGCCGGGCCCAGCAGGCCTGTGCCATGTCCTCGGCTCGAAGCTCACGACCGCGCCCCTGCTCAGCATCGATGCCGCACAGCGGCTCTGGCCGGAAGAGGCGCGGCGCGCGGCATGACCCGACCATCGGCGCCCCATCGCATCGCCGTGGACGCCCACGTCCACCTCCATGACGAGGGGGATGCCCTCTCCACGCTCGAAGCCGCCGCGCGGAACTTCGCACAGGCGGCACCGCAAGCGCAGACGGGCGTATGCATGCTGGTCGAGCGCGAGGGCTTCGCCGTATTCCGGCACTTGCGGGGCAGGCTGGTGCAGACCGGGGAAGCGCATTCGCTCTGGCTCGACGATGGCCGCCGCCTGCTTGTCGTCGCCGGGCGGCAGATCGTCAGTGCCGAGGGGCTGGAAGTTCTCGGCCTGGGCTTCTCTTCCGCCATGGCGCTGGAACGCAAACCTGCGGGCGAGATCGTCGCGGCCATCCATGCCGCACGGGCCTTACCGGTCCTGCCCTGGGGCGTGGGCAAGTGGCTCGGCGCGCGCGGCGGCCTCGTCGATCGCCTGCTACAGGACGACCCCGCGCTCCTGCTCGGCGACAACGGCGGACGTCCCGGCTTCTGGAGGGTTGCGCGCTTTTCCGGAAAGAGGCGCGTACTCGCCGGGTCCGACCCCCTCCCCCTGCCAGGATCGAGCGGGACCATCGGGCGCTTCGGCTTCCTCCTCGACGGCACCCTTCCGGCCGAACGCCCGGCAGAGGCATTGCTGGAGGCCCTGCGCGATCCCGCGACGGAGCTGACGCCTTACGGCAGCCTCGCCTCCCCCATGCGGTTCCTGCGTGACCAGACACGCCTGCGCCTCGCCCCCCGCAAGGCAGCGCGATGAGGATCCTGTTCCTCGCACCCCACCCCTTCTTTGTCGAACGCGGCACGCCGATCGCCGTGCGCCAGGCCGTCACCGTCCTGTGCGAACAGGGGCATGAGGTCGACCTCCTGACCTACCACGAGGGCGCCGAAGTGGAGATCCCCGGCGCGCGGATCCTGCGCATCCGGCCCGGCTTCGGCATCAGCAATGTGCCCATCGGCTTCTCCGCCAAGAAGCTGGTTTGCGATGCGTGGCTGGCGGCAGCGGCCCTGCGACAGGTGCGGCAAGGCGACTACGATGTCGTCCATGCCGTGGAAGAGGCCGTGTTCATCGCCCTTGCCTGCCGCGCGGCCGGCAAGTTCAGGGTCGTCTACGACATGGACTCGCTGATGCCCGACCAGATCGCGGAAAAGTGGCCAGCCGCCCGCGTCCTGCTACCGCCGCTGCAGTGGTTCGAGCGCCAGGCGATCCGCCGCGCCGATCTCATCCTGCCGGTCTGTCAGGCCATTGCCGAGCGGGCCGAGAAGGCGACCTCCGCGGCAAAAGTCCACCTCCTCCCCGACGTCGCCTTTGCGCCGGACGCGCCGGATGGGTGCGAGATCGAGGACCTGCGCACCCTATTCGTTACGCCTGCCCCCCTCGCGCTCTACGTCGGCAATCTGGAGCGCTATCAGGGGATCGACCTGCTGCTGGAAGCCTTTCGTCGGCTGCCCCCCGAGGAAGCCTGCAACCTGGCGGTCATCGGCGGCACGCCGGAAATGGTCTCAGGCTACCGTGCGAAGACGAGCGGCCTGAAGATTGCCGAGCGCGTGCGATTCCTCGGTCAGCGCAACCTCGACGCGCTGGGAGCTTATCTCGCGCAGGCCGACATCCTGTGCTCGCCGCGTCTCAAGGGCGTCAACACGCCAATGAAGGTCTATGGCTACATGGCATCGGGCCGGGCCATTCTGGCCACCGATATCCTCAGCCACAGTCAGGTTCTCGACTCCGAGTGCGCCGTGCTCGCCCGGCCCGATCCGCAGGCCATTTGCGATGGATTGCGTGTCCTGATCCGGGACGGTGGGCTTCGCGCACGACTGGGTACGAATGCCGCGACACGGGCCCGCGAGCTCTATGGCCCGGCGGCCTTCGCCCGGCGCCTTGAACGTGCCTACGCCACAATTTCGCCGGTTCCGGCAACAAGCGTTCCGGATGCGGCTGCGCTCCAATAGTCGCGCGCAGGCTTCGTTCTGTCGGAGTACCCCCAAGTAACTTGTCTAAGCGCCCGTCATTTAACTTAATTTCACAACCACTTGTCGGGTTGGGCAACATCAGGCGACATCTCTCGTTAAACAGTTGCCCAGCTTGACCTGAGCGGTTCAAATTTGACGCACGCCCGGCGGGCGACGACGGAGGTACATGGCGAAACGTCATTTGGCGCGCAGGAAGCGGGTTCTCGTAACCGGCGGCGCCGGGTTCCTGGGATCTTTCCTGTGCGAGAGGCTTCTGTCGCTCGACCATGAAGTCGTGTGCGTGGACAACTTCTTCACCGGCACGCGCGACAACATCGCCCGGATGTTCGGCAACCACCGCTTCGAGATCCTGCGGCACGACGTCACCTTCCCGCTCTACGTGGAAGTGGACGAGATCTACAATCTCGCCTGCCCGGCCAGTCCGATCCACTACCAGCACGATCCCGTCCAGACGACCAAGACCAGCGTGCACGGCGCAATCAACATGCTTGGCCTCGCCAAGCGCACGGGGGCACGGATCCTCCAGGCTTCGACCTCGGAGATCTACGGTGATCCCGAAGTCCATCCCCAGCGGGAAGATTACTGGGGCCGCGTCAATCCGATCGGCCCGCGCTCCTGCTACGACGAGGGCAAGCGCTGCGCCGAGACGCTGTTCTTCGATTACCGGCGCCAGCACCAGTTGCCGATCAAGGTCGCGCGCATCTTCAACACCTATGGCCCCCGCATGCAGCCCGACGACGGCCGCGTGGTCTCGAACTTCATCCTGCAGGCACTGCGCGACGAGCCGATCACCATCTACGGCGACGGAAAGCAGACGCGCTCGTTCTGCTTCGTCGACGACCTGATCGACGGGTTGATTGCGCTGATGGACACGCCCGACGATTTCACCGGCCCGGTCAATCTGGGCAACCCGGTCGAGTTCACGATGCTCGAACTGGCGCAAAACGTGATCGAGCTGACCGGCAGCGCCTCCGCGCTCGAGTATCGCCCGTTGCCGCAGGACGATCCGCGCCAGCGCCAGCCTGACATCACGGTCGCCCGCGAGAAACTGGGGTGGCAACCATCGGTGCCGCTCCGGGAGGGCCTCGGCCGCACCATCGACTATTTCCGCGAACTCATGGAAGCAGGACTGATACCGGCATGATCACCGGCAAGCCCCCCGCACAACGCACGATCCTCGTCACCGGCGGTGCCGGCTATGTCGGCTCCCATTGCTGCAAGGCTTTTGCCGAGGCGGGTTGGCGGGTCGTGACATACGACAACCTCTCGCGCGGCCATGCCGATGCGGTCCGCTGGGGGCCACTGGTCGTCGGCGACATTCTGGATGGGGATGCGCTCGACGCCGCCTTCGCGCAGTACAAGCCCGATCTGGTCGGCCACTTCGCCGCCTTCGCCTATGTCGAGGAATCGGTCAGGAAGCCCGAACTTTACTATCACAACAACAGCATCGGCAGCTTCACCCTGCTGGACCGGATGCGCGCGGCGGGGATCGACAAGCTGATCTTCTCCAGCACTTGCGCAAGCTATGGCGTGCCGACCCGGGTGCCGATCGACGAATCCCACCCGCAGTCCCCGATCAACCCTTACGGCTGGTCGAAGTTCATGGTCGAACGGATGCTGTCCGACTACGCCTCGGCCCATGGGCTCGACAGTGTTGCGCTGCGCTACTTCAACGCCGCCGGCTGCGATCCCGATGGCGAGATCGGTGAGTGCCACGATCCGGAGACCCACGCGATCCCGCTGGCGATCGAGGGCGCACTGGCGGTGGATCGGCCCTTCACCGTTTTCGGCACCGACTTCGACACACGCGATGGCAGCGCGGTGCGCGACTACATCCACGTCTCCGATCTGGCGTCGGCCCACGTGCTGGCCGGCGAATGGATCATGGACCGCAAGGGCTTCCATCCCTTCAACCTGGGCACCGGCAATGGCACGACCGTGCTGGAAATCGCCGAAGCCGTGGCGCGCATCTGCGGGGTCGACCGCCCCGCGCAACTCGGCCCGCGCCGCGCTGGCGATCCGCCGGTGCTGATCGCCAATGCCGCCAAGGCGCGCGAGGAACTGGGCTGGATTCCCCGGCGCTCGGACATCGACACGATCGTGAGCACGGCCGTCGCCTGGTACCGCAAGTGTGCCGATACGGCGGTCCGGGAGAAAGCTCCGGCCTAGCCCAGCGCGGCAACCGAACCGTCCGCGTGGGGGCCGAAGACTTCGGCAGGCGGCCCCTCGGCCAGAACCCGGCCATTGCCGATACGCACCACGTGATCGACATTGCGAACCGTTTCGAGCCGGTGAGTGATGATCAGCACGGTCCGCCCGGCAAAGCGCTGCTCGAGGCAAGTGCGCACTCGCGCTTCGAGCGCCGTGTCCAGCGCGCTGGTCGCCTCGTCGAGGATCAGGATGCCCGGATCGCGCAGAATGGCGCGGGCAAGGCCAACGCGCTGGCGCTCGCCGCCCGAGAGGTTGAGGCCCTGCTGGCCGATCCAGTCGCGGTCTCCGTACTCCAGCCCTGCCAGCATGTCTGCGAGGCCCGACAGCGCGTAGGCATCGGCCAGTGCTGCACGGTTCGCATCCGAGCGGGCCATCAGCACATTGTCGCGCACCGTGCCTTCGACGAGATCGATGTCCTGCCCGGCCACGGCAATCGCGCGCAGCCATTCTTCGCGCCGGATCGTCGCGATGTCGGTATCGTCGAGCAGGATCTGCCCGGCTTCGGGCCGGTAGAGACGCAAGAGCAGGTTGACGATCGTCGTCTTGCCCGAACCGCTGGCGCCGACCAGCGCCGTCGTGCGGCCGGCAGGAATGGAGAAGCTGACGCGGTCCAGCGCCTCCTTCTCCTCGTAGCCGAACACGACATCGCGAAAGGCGATGGATCGAAACGTCTCGGGCATCGGCCGCATGCCCGGATCGGGGTAGGTCTTGCCCTCCGGCCCGATCATGCGCCGCACCGATTGCAGCTGCGGCGCCGACTGGGCAAGGAAAAGAGAGTTGCTGGCGAATTCCTGCAAGTGCGGCTGGAGGCGGTAGAGCAGCGCGACAATGGTCAGCGTTGCGTGGAAATCGACCTTGAGCGCGCCTGCCCCGCCCACGATCAGGCAGATGATCGCAAGATAGCCGATTTCGGTTGCCGGGCGGATCGCCGCGGACAGCCGTTCCATGCGTGCCAGGCTCTCACGCGCCGAGGCCGAGGATTTGACGAAGGCGGCGTCCTGCGCTTTCTCACGGCCATAGGCGCGAATCGCGCGCATGCCTTGCAGGGTCATCAGCATCAGCCCGCCCATCGACTGGTGCTCTGCCTTCACCGATGCACCCAGCTGCGTCACCGGCCGCGACAGGCGTTCGAGAAAGAACGAGACGGCGCCTGCGCAGATGAAGGCGATCAGGGTGATCCGCCAGGACAGCATGAACAGGAAAAAGGCGAAAACCGCGGTCGCGCAGATGTTGATGATGAGCCGGGTGAAGGCATTGTAGGCCGCGGCAATGCCCCAGCTGTCGGTCCCGAGCACTTCCATCAGCTCGGCCTGTTCATGGCGACGGATGAAGTCGTAGGAGACGCCGAGGTATTCGCCGTGGATCGCGTTGCGGGCTTTTTCGCTGATCCGCGCACCCAAACCTTGCGCGATCCGGTTGTAGAAATAGGCGAGGACGCCGCGCATCACGATCAGCGCGAAGATCGCCGTGGCAAGCTCGGCCGGCCCGCCCAGCCATTCGAGGATCGAGGCAGCCGCCTGCCCGAAATCGCGGGCTACCGTACCGGTATCGTCGAGCTGGCCGAACGCGGCGTAGAGAAACACGATGATCAGGCTGATGCCAGCCGTCTCCGCCAGCGAGGCGACCAGCCCCATGATGACGAGCAGGGGCGCGGCCCGCTTCGCCGCAGGGGCAATGGCGAGGAGCGCGTTGAGATCCCTGAGAGCGGCAATCCTGCCGCCGGCCCCGGTGTCAGCTTCCTTGCCCATAGCTCTCCTCGTAGGAGCCGATCGTAAAACGAACCGGACCATGGCCTTGCCTGCGCCGGGGCCGTCCTGCGATCCGCTGACGCAGGCCGCGCACAAGCGCGCGCGGCACTCTCGCCAATAGCACGCCCAGCGCCGCGAAGGGAGCTTGCGCCGCGAATTCTGGCAACAATTTCAGCATGGAGCGAAAGTCGCCCCGCTCTGCCGCCGCCAACAGGCTCCATTCGAGATAGAACCTGCGCCCCGTGCGGATCTCCTTGCGGTACTGCGGGTGCCGCGCGACCATTTCGGCCGCGACCAGATCGAAGGAACGCAACATGCGCATCATGTCGCTCGACATATTACCGTCCATGACGCGGTAACCGGTCAGCGGCTCGGGCACGAGCGCGAAGCGGAACTTCTCGGCGATGCGGAAATAGATCGAGAGATCCTCGCAGCCTTGCGCGCCGCGTTCGTGCAACGAGGAATCGAAGCCGCCGACATGTTCCAGCGCCTCTCGGGTCATCAGCGCGGCGCTGCCGTTGCCCACGAAATTGCCGTGCATGATCGCGTGGAGCACGTCCCCTTCCGCATGCGGCCGGTGGCTGAGGCTGGTGACACAACTCTCCCCGTCGATCCGGGCATACCAGGTATAGGCGAGACCAGCCCTCCTTCCCGCTGCCTTGAGCGCCGCGAGCTGCCGCTCGATCTTGGTCGGCGCCCACAGGTCGTCGGCATCGACGAAGGCGATCAGGTCCGAAGCCGCAGCCTGCCACCCGCGATTGCGCGCGGCGGCGACCCCGGCATTGTCCTGCTGCATGAGTGCGATGCGCGGATCCTCGGCCGCGACCTTCAGTACCTGCGCCGCCGTGGAGTCGGGCGAACCGTCATCGACGACCACGATCTCCAGCGCCCGGTGGCTCTGCGTCTGGACGCTCTGCAGGGTCTCCGCGATGAGGCCGTCAGCCTTGTAAGCCGGGATGACGACACTCACGAGTTCGGCATCCCGGCCCGGTACGATGCCCAACATCCGCGCGATGGCATCGACGACAGCGCGTTGCGACTGCGCGGCAATCCTGCCCTCCAGCATGTGCGCCAGATTGGCCGATACCTGCGGCCAGTGCGGCACCAGTTCACCCGGCGTACGGCAGGCACCACTGCAGAAGGCTTCGAGGATCATCCTCGCGGCGGTCGCCACGTCTTCCGGTCCGACCGCAATCTGCGGCAAGTCATGCAGGTCGTTGCGCCAGGCGCGGTCCTGTCCGGCGGCAACGGCAGCGCACCATAGCTCGAACCATGCGAAACCGGTGGAGGCATCCTCGGCAGCTGCTCCCGCTTCGAAGCAGCCCCTGGCGATCACCCTTTGCGCATCGCCGAAAAGCTGCACGAGATCGGTCGAGAGCGAACCGGGCCGAAGGCGATAGCGCGCGTGGAGGTCGCGGATCGGCACGAAGGCGCTGCCGGCCAGGGCCAGCCTTTGCCACATGTCCCAATCCTCGCAGGTTCTGAACGCCGTATCGAAGCCGCCCAGGCTTTCCACCGGGTCGCGCCGGAGCAGCACCGCATGCGGGGCCAGCGGATTGCGGTGGGCGAACGTCCCCACCGGATCGGCCGCGATAGCGGGATCGAAGCGGGGCATGAACCCCTTCCCCCGGGGTGTGACCCGCAGATAACCGCAGTAACTGGCATCGGCCGCAGCATCGCCCGCGAGACCGATGGAAAGCCACTTGAGGTGATCGGGCGCAATCCAGTCATCGGAATCGATGAAGAACAGCGACCTGCCGCGCGCATGGCGCAGTCCTTCATTGCGCGCGGCGGCCAGGCCCAGCCCCCCCGCCTCGACCATGGCGAACCGGGGGTCGCTATTGCAATAGCGCCCGGCAATCGCAGCGGTCGCATCGCTCGAACCGTCGTTGACGATCACCGCGTGCCAATCGTGCATTTCCTGTACGAGCAGGCTGTCGAGCGTTCGGGCCAGCGTGGCCTCGGCGTCGCGGGCAGGAATGATGACGGATATATCGCTCACGGCTGCGGCGCCTTGCGGTGGCGCCAGTAGTAGATCAGCCCCGCAACATAGCCGGATATCTCCTGGCGCAGAAACCGGTTGTCCGGTCGCTGCCCCCGAACCACTCGGTGCAGGGCGCGCCCGGCGTAATAGCGCGGCATGATCGCGAAGGCCCGGCGCAGGTTGCCGCGATTGCCGGTGCGCTCATGCTGGACCATCAGGGCCGCCGCATGACCGCGCATGTAGTGGTATATCTGCGAGGCAAGCCCGGCGATCTCCCGACGGTGGACATGGAAGGCCACTGCAGCCGGATCGTAGACGCATACGCCGCCATGGCTGAGAACCCGGTGCCAATATTCGGAATCGCCCGAGCAGCCCGCCGCGCCGACATCGAGGCGCTCGTCGAAGTAACCGGCGATCTCGAAGGCGCGCCGGTGAAAGGCCATGCTGGCCCCGGCGCCGATCTTCCAGACTTCGCTGCCGGTATGGCGGTCCACCGCGAAGAAGCTCTCGTCGAAGCGGCGGGGCATATAGCCCTGTCCGAAACTCCAGTGCGTCTCGAACAGGATCTGCGCCTCCGTTTCCAGTTCGGCCGGGAGCACGAGCCCGGTTACGGCCATGGCATCGCCGGCTTCCAGCGCGAGCGTCAGGCGTTCCAGCCAGCGCGGATGAAGCCGCACGTCATCGTCGGTATAGGCGATGACCGTCGAACGTGCCCGGCGTGCGCCGCTGTTGCGGGCGATGTCGAGCCCGGGCCGGTCCTCGCGCACATAGACGACACCCGCCTCTTCTGCGACGTGCCGGGTGCGATCGTCCACCGAGGCATTGTCGACGACGATGACCTCGGCGGGCCGGTAAGTCTGGTGCACCAGCGAGGCGAGGCATTCGCGCAGGACATCGGGCCGGTCGCGGGTGCAGATCACCACCGAAGCATCGAGAGTCGGGTGACGGTGATCGCCGACCACCTCCCGCGCACGTGCGAGGGCGGGCGAAGAGGTGAAAGCCTGCCAGTGGCGCTGCAGGTCGATGGGCTCGCCGGGGCGCCCTTCGTCGATGACCTGCCCCACCGGCACGTCCTGCCACCAGAACACGACGAGCGTTCGTGCCGTCTCGCGGACGGGCGCAGGCGGCATGGCCGATGCGTCTATGTGCTCTATGGCGATGCGGGACATTTCAGGCGGACTTTCTGCTGCAATGCGGCGACAATGCTGAAACGCTTCGATCAGACAATCCCGCGAAGCGCCCGCTGGTTCCGAAATCGGGCCGGACAGTGCTTTCGCCCACGAAGATGTTCGGGCAGACTGGCTTTCGAAGCCAATGGAGATGTGCTTGGAACCTGCCGGCAGCGAAACCGTATCCGTCATCGTACCGGCCTATAACGCGGCCCGGACGATCGACGAGACGCTGCGCAGCGTCGCGGCCCAGACCCATCGCGAACTCGAAATCGTGGTCGTCGACGACGGATCGGTGGACGACACGCCCGCCATCGTGCGGGGACTTGCGGCGCAGGATCCGCGCATCCGTCTTGTGCGCCAGGCCAATGCCGGTGTCGCCGCAGCCCGCAACGCCGGGATCACGGCCTCGACCGGCCGGTTCATCGCCCCGATCGACGCGGACGACCTGTGGCATCCGGCCAAGATCGAACGACAACTGGCCGTGTTTCGCCAGGGCGGTGAGCGGCTGGGGCTCGTCTACACCTGGTTTGCGCTGATCGACGGCAAATCGCAGGTCGTGCAGCTGCGCCACCAGCCGCGCCACGAAGGTGACGTGCTGGCCCGCCTCGCCTTTCACAACTTCATCGGCAATGGCAGCTCTGCGCTGTTCCGGCGCTCCGCGTTCGACAGGACCGGCGGCTACGATCCGACCCTGCGCGCTCGTGGCGGGCAAGGGTGCGAGGACTGGAAGCTCTATTTCGAGATCGCCGAGCATCACTGCTTCGGCTTCGTGCCCGAACCGCTCACCGGCTATCGCGACCTTCCCGACAACATGTCGAGCGACGTCCTGCAGATGCTGCGCTCGCGCGACTTGTGCACGGCGGACCTGCTGCCGCGCCACCCGGAGCTTGCAAAGGCATTCCGGTCGGGCCGCAATCGCCTGAGCCGCCTGCTGTTTCACCGCGCCATTCGCCTTGGCCGCACGAAAGACGTCATGCGACTGGCGGTGTCGATCGGCCGCTACGATCCGGCTTTCCTTGCCGTCGTCATCGGTTCTCTGCCGCTCTCCGCCGCGAAAGGCGTGCTCGGACGCCTGCTGCCCGGAGGAGGATACCAGGGTCATTCCAGCACGGCCTTCGCCCTGCTCGACCCACTCTGAAGCGATGCAAGGTCGCGGCCCTGCGCGATCACTTCGGCGAACAGGTCGGTCAGGAGTTCGAGGTGCCTTTCGGCAGAATACTGCGCTTTGGCCTTGAGCGGCCCCGCGGTGCGCAACCGCCGGTCGAGCCCCGGATCTGCCGCGAGGCGCGCGATGCATTCAGCCAGCGCCGTCGCATTGCCGGTCTCGAACAGCAGGCCGTCCTCGCCATCGGTGATCGCTGCCGATAGCGAACCCAGATCGGAGGCGATCACCGGCACCCCCGCACTGATGCTTTCCAGATAGAAGTTCGGCAGGTTTTCGAACCAGACCGAGGGGATGATCGAAGCCGTTGCATTGCCCAGCAGGCCCGCGACATCCTCGGCCGCGACCGGGCGTTCGAAACGGATGCAATCGGCAAGGCCGGCACGCTCGACACGCCGCACCAGCGCCTTTTGATAATCCTCGTATTGCGCTCCGCCGACGATGCGCAGTTTCGGGGGATCGCCCGGACGCCGCTTCAATATCGCCATCGCCTCGATCAGTGTTTCCAGGCCCTTCGACGGGTCGAGGCGTCCGGCATAGAGAAGGTACTTTCCGGGACCGCCCGCGCCCGCCGCAAAGATCTCCTCGTCGGCGAATGTGGGAATGCAGGCCAGCCGCGCGGGATCGAAGCCACCGCGGACCATGAAATCGGTCAGGAACGGGTTGGTCGTGACGAACCGGTCGATCAGGTCGAAATAGCCCTGCCGGCGATGATACCATGTCGCTGCCGCATCGAGAGCCGAGATGACGCGACTGCCATGCACGCAGCCATGCACGACGCCGGGCAGAAGACGGCCACCAAGGCATTGCGTGCAGCTCTCCCCGTTGCGCAGGAAATGGTGCTCGGCACACAGGTACCCATAGTCGGAGACGCGCACCACGATCGGTACCCCGGCGTTGTGCAGCGCGACAAGAACGGACGGCGACAGCTTGCGCAAGAACAGGATCAGGTAGGCAGCGTCGGGCCGGAAATCCTCGATCAGCCGGGCAAGATCCCGTTCCACCTCGCGCGAATAGAACAGGCGGCCAAGGCTGCGCCCGAGCGATCCGGGATCGGAGCGATGCTCGTCGAAGTAGACCTGGTCAGCCTTGCCGATCGGCTTGGTGAAATAAGAAGACCAGGGGCTGCTGCGGTTCTGTTCGTAATCGATCGAAAAGACCGCGGTCTCATGCCCCGCGCGTTGCAGAACCCTCTCGATGTTGAACAGGTAACGCTCCGCCCCGCTTGCCACGAAATAGCGGTGATTGATCAGCAGCAGCCGCAAGTCTTGATCCCAGGCACGACCACGCAGGAGCGATCCTTAACGTAGTGCAAATTACAGTTAACAATACCGAAACCGTGCCTTCGGCAATCCCCCAAAAGGCGGAGGCCGGACACGACCAGCCCCCTTGTCCCAGGTCGGAACAGCAGGGCTGACAATATGTTAACGCATGTTTTGACCCGCCGCGCCTGCGTTCGCCGTTGCTTTGCAACAGGTCGTCCATTCTTTTTCGCAGTTGCGAATTCAGAGGTGGAAATTGCTCGCAGACTTCGCGTAGATAATTAGCGAAGGGTTCACCCCCGATCTCCCGAAAATTTGCAAATGGTGGCACTGACATGAAGATTGCGATGGTTGGATCCGGCTATGTCGGTCTGGTTTCCGGCGCCTGCTTCGCCGATTTCGGACACGACGTGGTCTGCATCGACAAGGATCAGTCGAAGATCGACCGGCTCCATGCCGGTGTCATGCCCATCTATGAGCCGGGCCTCGACGCGCTGGTCGAGAACAACGTGAAGGCAGGCCGCCTCTCCTTCACCACTGACCTGGCCGAGGGGATCAAGGGCGCCAGCGCGATCTTCATCGCCGTCGGCACGCCGTCGCGTCGCGGTGACGGCCATGCCGATCTCTCCTTCGTCTATGCGGTCGCGCGCGAAGTGGGTGAGAGCCTGTCGAACGATGCCGTGATCGTCACCAAGTCGACCGTACCCGTCGGCACCGGTGACGAAGTCGAACGCATTCTCAGGGAGAGCGGCACCACGCACCGCGTCGCTGTCGTCTCCAACCCGGAATTCCTGCGCGAAGGCGCCGCCATCGGCGATTTCAAGCGCCCCGACCGCATCGTCATCGGTGCCGAGGACGATTTCGGCCGTGAGGTCATGCAGGAAGTCTATCGCCCGCTGTTCCTCAACGAATCGCCGATCCTGTTCGTCAGCCGCCGCTCGGCGGAGATCACCAAATACGCCGCCAACGCGTTCCTCGCGACCAAGATCACCTTCATCAACGAGATCGCCGATCTGTGCGAGAAGGTGGGTGGCAACGTTCAGGACGTCGCCCGCGGCATCGGCCTAGACAACCGCATCGGCTCCAAGTTCCTGCATGCCGGCCCCGGCTACGGCGGCTCGTGTTTCCCGAAGGACACCCTCGCACTGCTCAAGACCGCGGAGGACTACGACAGCCCCCTGCGCATCGTGGAAGCAGTCGCCAAGGTCAACGACAGCCGCAAGCGGGCGATGGGCCGCAAGGTCATCGAAGCGCTCGGCGGGCTCGACGCCGCGCGCGGCAAGCGCGTCGCGATGCTCGGCCTGACCTTCAAGCCGAACACCGACGACATGCGCGACAGTCCTTCGATCGCAATAGCCCAGACACTCGCCGATTCCGGGGTCACCGTTACCGCCTACGACCCCGAGGGCATGGAACTGGCCAAGCCGCTGATGCCCGAAGTGCAGATGGTCGACAATTCCTACGAAGCCATCGAAGGCGCCGACGCGGTCGTGATCGTGACCGAATGGGATGCATTCCGCGCGCTTGACCTCAACCGGGTGAAACAGCTCGCCAAGGCCCCGGTGCTGGTCGACCTGCGCAACATCTACAAGCCGGACTTCGCCCAAGCCGCCGGTTTCACGTACTATTCGATCGGCCGGGCCTGATCACCGGAGGGGGCGAGAGCCCCGCAACTTTGAACTGTTTCGGGCACGGTGCGCTGAAGGGCGTGCTGTGCCCGAAGTGCATTGCACCCATGGAAACAGCCGGATCCAACCAGAAAATTCTTGATATCTCCCTCCTTCGGATAGTCCAATGCTAAGAACGTGTTAAGAAGATGAAGGTAGTCCGTTCCCGAGTAAGGCTGAACTGAAGCCTGAACGAGATCACAGGATTGCGGAGGGTCGCGATGAGCAAAGGAACAGGATTGACGAAGGTCAATGGCTCGAAGACGACCGAACAGGTCGTCGGCGAAGCCTTGCACCTGGCAGGATCCGCTGTCGTAACCGCAGGTGTCGCCGCTGCGCTGGTTCTCGTAGCCGTTCCCGCGACTCTCGGCGTGGGCATCGCCGCCGGCTGGAAGGCTCTGCGCAAACGCCGCTGACAAACCCGAAACTTTGCGATCCGGCTCCGTCAGGGAAGGCAATCCTGCCCAATCGCACCTGAACTGACGGCCCGAAGCCCACATCTGGCCGCGCCCCTGCTTCAACTGGTCAGTTTTTAACGTATCTCAACGTAACCCGGGTTGCGCTCCCGGCACGCTATCGTCACTTTCCCGGCTGCACGAGGTCGGGCCCGCAGGTATTGCCTGCACTGCACACGAGCCCCCGGCCTCTCCATCCATCCTTGGCTGCCGGGAAACTGACGATGCAATCGAAGCTCACGCGCCGCTATGTCATCACCACCGCTCTTACCGCCTCCACGGGACTCTCTGCCCTCGTCCTTTCGCGGTCGTTATCGGCCGGGGACACGACCTCAATCAGGAGCAAGACCTTCAAGGGCAATCGCACCGTTGAGGGCGTGAAAGGCGATGGCGGTGAAGGCCTCCTCGCCCAATCGAACTCCCTTATCCAGAACTGCAAGTTCCTCGACGTAGGCAATGGCGCCGTGCGCGTGCGCGCACCCATCGACAATCTCAGGATCGAGAACTGCGAAGCGAACAATCTCTACCGCTTTTTGGAAGTAACCAGTTCGGACAAGAAGGTCCCGGCCGACCTCACCCATTTCGTCGTGCGCCAGGTCACCGCGCGCGAGGTCGACCGAACCATGACCCGCATCCGCTATGGATCGCACAGCGGCACGATCGAGGACGTGAAAGCCTTCGGCAGTTCCCGGTGCGATCTTTACTGCGTGGGCTACCAGCTCGACGGCACCGCCCATGACATTACCTACACCCGGGTGGAGGCCCACGATTTCCGCGAAGCCTCGCGTCCCAAGGACAAGTACTGGAACGGCGATGGCTTCTCAGACGAGCGCGGCAACCACGGCATCCGCTATATCTCGTGCGTCGCCACCGGCTGCAGCGACGGCGGGTTCGA
This sequence comes from Novosphingobium sp. KN65.2, assembly GCF_001368935.1. Taxonomy (NCBI): domain Bacteria; kingdom Pseudomonadati; phylum Pseudomonadota; class Alphaproteobacteria; order Sphingomonadales; family Sphingomonadaceae; genus Novosphingobium; species Novosphingobium sp. KN65.2. The sequence goes on along the minus strand of NZ_CCBH010000143.1, from coordinate 23,629 downwards.
CCTCAAATCGGCGGATGTGCGCCTTGAAAACTGCATCGCACGTGCGAACAAGCGCAACTATCGCCTCTGGAACAGTGGCGAACTTTTACGCTGCACCAGCGTTGATCCGCACCATTACGGTGGCACCGGCGGCAAGTCGCACTTCTCCTTCCACGGCGGCGTCAAGCGCTACATCATCGACCAGCCGGTAGTGAAAGCATCGCCGGGAAACTCCGCGCCGGTCTTCTTCTTCGCGACCAAGGAACCGATGCACCTCGAGATCCGCAATGCGATGATCGACGCACCCGATGCTCCTCTCATTCGGGTCGAGGGGCCCGAGCCGGTGATCACCTGGGTCCCGGAGCGGGATGCACAAAAGATAAGGGTGAAGCGGAACCGCGCCTGAAATCGATTGTTATATAATCCGGCAAACCGGGCGGCCGGGCGTCACCCGTTATCGCCTGTTAGCTACCTTGTGAAATTACCTTAACTCGGACGTCATACGATATAGCGAGGCGAAAACCCGACGAGAAGACTGCTGCAGTGCACAATAGGCGTTCAAGTACCCATTGGGGCAGGCTATCATTCGATTCAACGGACAGCTATCGTCTGCTTAGTATTGAAGCACTTGATACTGAGTCGATCAGAATAAACGTGGAACAATGTCGTCGCATCGGATTGGCCTACCCCTTTCGGGGTAAGTCTTTTGTCTGAGGCTCTAGATTATTGGCAATAGAGCGATGGCGGCGTACGCACTCGAACAGGGCAAGCGCCATGAAGATATTCGTTACCGGCCTTCGAGGGATGCCTCGTGTCATGGGCGGGATTGAGAGTCACTGCGAGGAATTGTTGCCGCGCATCAAATCGGCCAACAATGACTTGGACATCAATGTCCTGTGCCGGGCGCCCTATGTCGACCCGGAGCGGCGCACATTCGAGAGTATCGCGCTCACACCGCTCCCTGCTCCGCGCTCGCGTTCGTTCGAAGCGATCGTCGCCACTTTCGTCGCAACGCTTTACGCCTGGTTTAACAAGGCTAATGTCCTGCACATCCATGGCATCGGCCCGGCGCTCATGACACCGCTTGCGCGCCTCCTCGGCCTCAAGGTGATCGTGACCCACCATGGCGCCGACTACGAGCGCGCGAAGTGGGGCAAGATGGCCAAGATGATCCTGCGCGTCGGCGAACGGTCGGGCCTGATCTGGGCCGATCGCGTAATCGCGATCTCGCCATCCCTGGCTGATCACTTGCGCGAGATCTTTCCATCGCAGGCGCACAAGGTTTCCTACATCCCCAATGGCACGCCCAAACTGCCTTCCGATGGCGTCGATGTGGCCGAAATTCATGCCGCCCTCGGTCTGACCGGCAAGAAGTATGCTGTCGCCGTCGGTCGCCTTGTCCCCGAAAAGGGCCTTCACGACCTGATCAAGGCGTTCCAGTCGGCGGAACTGGGCGATGACTGGGTCCTGGCGATTGCCGGCGACGCAGACCACGATTCCGAATACGCCCGGGAACTGCGTTCGCATGAAAGTGAGCGGATCCGATTCCTCGGTTTCCAGACGCGCCCGGTGCTCAAATGCCTCTACGACAATTGTGCCCTGTTCGTGATGCCCTCCTACCATGAAGGCCTGCCGATCGCGGCGCTGGAAGCCGCGTCCTGCGAAGCGCCCATGCTGCTCAGCGACATCCAGGCCAATCGAGACCTGGGCCTGGGCGATGACTGCTATTTCCCGGTTGGGGATGTCGAGCGGCTTTCGAACCTGCTGGCAACCAATCACAAGGCGCGGAGTTCTGACTCGCGAACAGTCAAGAAGCGGTTCGACTGGGATGCCGCAGCGTTCAAGACCGCTGCGCTCTATCGGTCGGTCGCGGCAATTCCCAACGGTGCAGTAAGCATCGCTCGATCGGCTTCGCGTTCCGCCAAATAATGATGATGTCAGGTTCCGCAAGAAAGAAGAAGGCCGTCTTCGTGATCAATTCCCTCGCCGGTGGCGGGGCGGAGAGGATCATGACGACCCTGCTGCGCGCTTCCGCCCCCTGGCGGGAGCGTTACGATATTACGCTGGTTCTCCTCGACAGGGAGCCGGATGCCTATGCCGTGCCCGACTGGATCGAGGTGATCCAGCTTGACTGCAAGGGCAAGTTCTTGCCCAGCATCGTGGCGCTGCGCCGCCTCTATGCGCGCATAAATCCGGATGTGACGCTCAGCTTCCTGTCGCGAGCCAACGTCGGCAACATCCTCGCCACGCGGGGCCTGCGCACGGCCTGCATTATCAGCGAGCGCGTGAACAGCACCGCCCATTTCGGGGGACACCTGCGCTCGCTGGCCAGCAAGCTGCTGCTGCGCCTTACCTATCCTTCGGCCGATCACGTCATCGCCGTATCCGATGGCGTGGCGCAGGACCTGCACGACAATTTCGCGGTTCCGCAGGACCGGGTGTCGATCGTCTTCAACCCCGTCGACCACGATCTGATCGAGGATCTGGGCGCGGGCGAACCGGCGATCGCCGTCGGGGGCGAATATATCGCTGCGACCGGCCGCCTCGTACCCAACAAGAATTTCTCGATGCTGATCGATGCCTTCGCGCAGTCCGCACTGCCTTGCTCGCTCGTCATCCTGGGCGAAGGCCCGGAACGCGAGAAGCTGGAAGCGCAGGTTGCCGAACTCGGCCTGCAGGACCGCGTCCACCTGCCCGGTTTCATCGACAATCCCTTCGCCGTACTCAAACGGGCAACGCTGTTCGCGCTGCCTTCGAACGCGGAAGGCTTCCCCAATGGTATGGTCGAGGCCATGGCCTGCGGCCTGCCCGTCGTGACCACGAACTGTCCTTCCGGTCCATCGGAGATCCTCCTCAATAGACCGCGAGACGAAAACGAAGGCATGGTACAGTGCGATGCCGGCGTGGTCGTTCCGACCAATGACGCGTCGGCATTCGCCCAGGCCCTGCGCCTGGTTTACGATCCGGCCACGCGCGATGCGAAGGGCGCAACCGCGACATCCATTACACACAAGTTCGATATTATGCAGACCACGGGCAGATATTGGGAGATCATCGACAGGTTGGCCGCCACCCGGCGCAAATCCGTCACGGCGCACCGCCCCAAGATCGCGGCAAGTGGTCAGACTTCATGAAAAACGGCGTAAACGGCAGAAGACAGAAAATGAGGCGAACGATGGCCAAGAAATGGTTTCAGGCTTTGACACTCACTCTCGCGCTGACCGCTGTCAGTGCACCGCACCCCGTCCTTGCGGGCGAGAAGCCACGCGAAAGCAGGAACGTGGAACTTCAGCTCGCGCCCGGAGATACGATCAAGGTTACCACTTACGGGCTACCGGCCCTGAGCGGCGACTTCGTGATCTCGTCCGAGGGAACCATTGCCTTCCCGCTCGTCGGCAACATCAAGGCCGCAGGCGTCAAGCCATCGGCCATCCAGGAAACGATCACGGCCGGGCTGGCCAGCGGCTACGTGACCGAGCCGAGCGTTGCCGTCGAGGTAGGCAGCTATCGCCCGATCTATATCCTGGGTGAAGTCGGCAAGCCGGGTGAATACCCTTACTCCTTGGGATTAACCATTAGGGATGCTGTCGCGAAGGCCGGTGGCTTCACCTACCGCGCCAATGAAAAGCGCGTCTACATCAAGGGCGCCGGCGAGGATGACGAACATCCCTACAAGTTGACCGCGGGCATTCCCGTGGCACCGGGCGACACGATCCGCATCGGGGAGCGCTACTTTTGAATGATATGTCTCGACTGCAACCGGCAAAGCTGAGTGAGAACCACCAGCGCGGTTGCGCCCGGACGTTCAGGGAACTGCGCCTGCTGCTGACGGCAGACCTCTATCGCTACGGCGGGCGCACCGATGCGAAGGCATTCTGGCGCCATTTTCTGTTTACGCCGGGCTACAAGTACACTGTGCACATGCGCACCTGTGGCTACCTGAAGACACGGCGGTTCAAGGCCTTCGGTCTCTATCCCCTATCCAAGTGGATGCTGCTGCGCTGTCGCTACAAATACGGCATCGCCATTCCCGAATACACGGTGATCGGCCCCGGCCTGTTCATCAACAGATTCGGCGGCATCTACATCAACGGCGATGCCGTGATTGGTGCCAATGCCAACCTGACCCACGGCATGATGCTCGGCCAGGCCAACCGTGGATCGCGCGCAGGATCGCCGGTTCTGGGCGACCGCGTCTTCATTGGCGCAGGGGCGAAGATCATCGGCCATATCCATCTGGGCGACGACTGCGCCATCGGCGCGAATGCCGTGGTCACCAAGACCGTGCCCGAAAAGGGCGTGGTCGGTGGCAATCCGGGCAAGTTAATTTCGGAAAAGGGATCGGAAGGCTACGTCAACCGACTGGTGCCCGAAGACCTCCTCCGGCGCTGCCGCGAAGCTTCTGCCGCAAAATCGCAAGGCTGACCTGCACGGGACCGCCGCCAACCGGTGGCGGTCCGTTCGGGCAGCTCCGCAGTTTTGCCTAGAGCCCCTTGAAGAGGACGCTGACGAAAGCGCGGTTTTCGCTGAAATCCCGTCCGCTCGAAACGCCCGAACTGTCCTGGCCGCGATGACTGAAGCCGGCCTGGAGCGACCAGCGCGGGCTCAACAGCCAGGTCGCCTTGACCTGCCCGGTGAAGCGATTGTCGGTACGATCGATACCGTTGTAATTGCGGTTTTCGTTGCCCGCCTCGAGATGGAAGATCAGGTTGCGCTTCAATTCGTAATCGGCCTGGAGCGTTGCCGTCGTCTTTACGTACCCCCCCGCCTGCCGCACGCCGGTGTCGCTCGCCGTCCGATCGATCTTGGCCGTCAGTGTCACCAGCGGCGTGACGTAATAGGCCAGTTCCCCGCGCAGCAGCAGACCCTTGTTGTCACTGAAGGTCGGGTCTTTGTAGTTCTGCCGCAAGTAGCCGGCACGCAGCGTTCCGCGCATCAGGTGCCCCACCGCAAAGTTCGCGCCCAGCGCCAGTTCGTATCCGGTGGAATCGCGCGCCGGCACCGGGCCGATCCGTGTCCGGTAATCACGCTTGTTAGCCGAGCCGGCGGCAAATATGGCGAAGCTTGGGCTCATCGTATACTGGGCGATCAAGCCGCCCGTATAGACCTGGCGATCACGAAAACTCTGATCGACCACTTCGCCGAGGTTGTTGAAATTGTCGCGATAGGTCAGTCGCTGGTAATCGGCCGTCGCCTGCAAGCTGACACGGTTGAAGCTGTGCCGGATGTCGGCATAGCCTTCGGTCAGCTTGAAACGGTTCGGCCGAATGATCCCGGTCGGGGAGTCAGGCGAGGAACGTTGCTCCGAATTGCGCGAATGCAGGACGTTGGCCTGGAAGGTGGTCGTGCTTCCGACCTGGTATTGCAAGCCGCCCTTGAAGGCGTAGTCATTGGTGTTTTCGGAAGTCAGCTTGAAAAAACGTGTGGCCTCGTATTCGCCCGCCAGCGACCAAGCAAAGCCTTCCGATGGCCGCGAGATCGAGAGGCGTGGACGGACAGTGACGTTTACGTCGCTGGTTCGATTGTTCTCCTGCGCATAAACGTTGTCTTCGAATTCGGAGCTTACCGAAACCTGCGGCATGATCTGAAGCGAACCTGCCTGAATCGGGACCGTTGCATATTCGGGCCGCGAGCGCCCGGTCACGCTTTCCGGTTGATCTTCGTCCAGCGGATTGCCGCTGGCGCCCAAGGTTCCGAGCTTGCTGAAGGGGTCATACCTCTGTGCCATGGCCGGTACGGTCGTGACCCCGAAGGCGACCATGGGAATACACGCCCCCGAAATCGCCCGCGCGATCATGTAGGTCGCGGACATCGATGTCCTGTTCATACGGTTTGCCCTGCCCCGATATGTTTCGCACGAACTGATTTGATCAACTGATAGGCCGACTTGCGCCAGGACGCTGGCGTCCAGCGCGTGACGGCCAGCAATGCCAGAGTGCCCCAGCCTTCCGGCAGGGCGACATCGCTCAAGGGAATGCGGATACGATTGTCCAGCTTGAGCGAATAGCGCGCATAATGCGCGATTTCCTGGTTGATGAGGAGGCGCAACAGGTGCTTCTCCCGCGGCCCCGCGCCGGAAAGCATCGCCCGCGCCGTATCGATCAGGCAGGGTGTCGAAAGCGTGTTCGTCGACTTGCTGACCTTGTTCGTGGAATCGCGACTGAAGTCGGCGGTAAACCGGGAATCGTAGGTGAACACCGAATGCCGCATGGCCCTGAGCCAGAGGTCCTTGTCACCGCCGCGCACGGCCCGCCCCTCAGGAAAGAGGCCGGCTTCGAGCAACAGGTCTCGCCGCAAGGCGATCGCACCGGTCCACATCGGGCATTCGCGCACTTCCAGCCAGGCTTCGAGAAACTGCGCAAAGTCGAGCACGGCACCGTTTTCAAGGCGCCGGGCGATGCGTTGGGGCTGGCTATGGGTATCGAATACGTGGTTGAAGCGGGTCGCCGCGACACCGGCCGCAGGCGCCTTGGCGATGGCACCCGCCAGTATCTCCAGATGATCATCGTGCCAGAAATCGTCGGCATCGAGGAACGCGATCCAGTCACCCCGCGCTTCGCGAATGGCGAGGTTTCGCGCGGCATAGCCGCCAGGCCCGGGCTGATCCCGGTCAAAAATGCGCACGCGTTCGTCATCGATGGCCGCCACGATTTCGCGGCTGCCATCGGTTGAGCAGTCGTTGACCACGATCACTTCGAGGGCAGGCAAGCTCTGCTTCAGCGCGCTCTCGATCGAGGCCGCGACATGATCGGCCTTGTTGTAGAGCGGCAATACCACAGAGAACTTGGGAAACGTCATTCAGAACCCCGATCAATTCACTGTCTTGCGGATCGGCGGCCAAGAAATAGCCGCCAGTATTCACGAGTAGCAACGACCGAAAGGTCCATAGTGAGGCGCATCAACGCAACCTTGCGGCCAATAGTGAGACCGGGCGTCATCCATACGCGTCTTATTCGTCTTGCTGTGTCATATAACGTGACTCCCAGAACTCTTGCAAGTCTTCCCGATGGTTGCGTCCTGTCCCATCGGCCACCGCTGAGCCTGCGACGTTTTCGGATTAATTCTTCACGGGTAGCACGAACGGGGTGCCCAACGATCATTTCGGGCACATATACGAGCGGATATCCGGCCCCGCGAATACGCAGCGCCATGGCCCTGTCACCACCCGACTTGAGGTTTTCGTCGAAACCGCCGAGCTTGTCGAAGATCTCGCGCCGGCTCATCCAGTTGGCCGTCGCGCAGTTGCCGCGGCGGGCGAGTGCCTGCGGAAAGCTGAAAAGGCGCTCGTAATCGCTGAACAGGGCGCTGGAGAAATCTCCTTCCTCGAACAGGCCGATCTGCCCCGCCAGGACACCGGCCCTGGGGTTGCGCTCAGCCGCTTCCAGCGCCTTTTCCAGCCATTTCGGATCAGGTCGGCAATCGGCATCGGTAAAGGCGATATAATGTCCGCGCGCATGTCTGAGACCGCGGTTTCGCGCGGCGTAGGAGCCGGGGCGATCTTCGGTATAGACCACGACTTCCGGGAAGGTGCACGCCAGTTTGACCGTATTGTCCGTCGACCCGTTGTCGACCACGATAACCTCGAACTGCCCGGCTGGCATCGTCTGTTCGCGCAGCGCGGTCAGGCACCGGCCGATCACGTCGCTGCCGTTCCAGACCGGAATGATTACGCTGATCAATGGTGGAGACATCGTTACCCCTGAAGCAGGACCGGTATTGGCATTCATGAACGCGGACAACGCTTGCCCAGTCACTCCAAGGGGTCAAGCGCATCCCGCAATTGCGAAGACGAACCGGTCCTAATGCTGGCCGAGGCGTGCAAAATAGCGATTCGCAGCAACTTAACCGCTAAATTGGCTCACCATGGCGCGTCAGGCTGACTTTGACGGCCTGATGCTGTTGCGTTGCAGCGTGAAATCCGGTTTGCTTCGTCGCGACACCCCCAATGCGCAACTGGACGATGCCCGCCACGGCCAGTTAAATGCGATCCAGCGGATTATCGTGCCTAACCAGAATGGCTGAAAACGCATCACCCTGCCCGGTTATCGTCATTTCGATGACCGATGACCATCGACGCCGCAATGCGTTCTCGACGCGCGCGCGCGACGCGAAAGTGCCATGGCGCTTTTTCGATGCCCGCACCGAACTGGTCGACGGCCTGATCTATGACGAACAGGCGGTGGAGCGCAACAAGGGCCGACAGCTCACGAAGGGCGAGCGCGGCTGCTATTCCAGCCACTTCGCGGTGTGGCAGGAGATGGTGCGCAACGGCACACGGCAATGCATCGTCCTGGAAGACGACGTCATCGTCGACTGGGCCTTTCTCGAACAGCTGTGCGCAACCGATCTGGAAACCCATTCGATCCCCTATCTGCGCCTCTATGCCAAGGTGCCCACCTTCAACCGCGTGGTGCGGCGCAATTTCCTGCAGCATTCGCGCTCGGTGGTGGAACTGGTGGGCCATCCTTACGGCACGCAGGGCTATGCGATCACACTGGAAGGCGCGCGGCGTTTTCTGGAAGCCTGCGCCACCGTCCGCCGACCGATCGACGACCAGATGGACCGCTCGTGGGATCACGGGGTGCGCAACTACGCCCTGTTTCCAGCCCCGATCGTGGAGGAATTCGTGCCTTCAGGCATTGGCACGGAGCGTTTCAGCGTCGGGCGCGGCGCTGCCTACCATGCCCCGCGCCAGCGCCTTGCGCGCTGGATCGACCGTCAACGCATTCGTGCCAAGAAGCTGAGCGTCCTGCGTGGCAACTGAATCCCTCGCGAAAGATCCCTACGCCTCCTCGCAAGGGGCGCGGTTCGACACGCAGCTGCGCAAGCAGAGCAAGCATTCGATCGGCTGGTCGATCCTGCGCTTCGCATCCGACCAGGTCTTCTCCTTCATCGTCTTCGTGCTGCTGGCGCGTCTGCTCACGCGCGCCGACATCGGCGCCTTCGCGCTCATGGCGATCTTCGCCGAAGTGTTCCGCACCATCAGCATGGCCGGCCTGACCCAAACGGTGGCCCGCGAATCGGAACTGACCGACGCCTTCACGGACACCGTCTATCGCAGCCACATGGGCTTTTCGCTGGCGACGAGCGCCATCATCATCGCGCTGGCCCAGCCCTTCGCCGCCTTCATGAACGCGCCGCAGATCGCGCTGCCGCTTCAGGTGCTGAGCGTGGTCCTGCCCATTTCCGCGCTGGGCCAGACGCACATGGCGCTGCGCCTGCGCGAATTCGGGCACAAGACCACGGCGCTGCGCTCGGTCGCCAGCGGCATCGGCGGCGGTGGCACGGCCATCGTTGCCGCCCTGCTCGGCTTCGGGCTGTGGGCACTGGTGATCCAGCGCATCGTTACCGAGATCATCAGCACCGTCCTGTCCCGTCATGCCTATCGCTGGAGGCCGGGCTGGAACTGGCACTGGAATATCCTCAAGCGCAATCTGGGCATCAACGGCAGCCTTACTGCGGTGCAGCTCGTCTATATCGCCACAACGCGCCTGCAGGAGCTGGTCATCGGCAACGTCATCGGCGTCGTCGCGGTCGGTATCTACCGGACGGCCTGGCGCACCGTGGATATCATCTCCAACGGCGCGATCCGTCCCTTCACCACGGTGGCAATGCAGACGCTGGCGCGGGTCAAGGACGACCGGGTCGAGCTGGCGCGCGCCTATCAGTGGATGATCTCGAAGGCCGCGATCATATCCTTCCCCGCACTGGTAGGCTTCGGCGTGCTGGCGCCGCTGGCAATCCCCACCGTCTTCGGCGACAAGTGGGCCGCGGCCGGCGACCTGGCGCAAGTCTTCGCCTTCATGGCCATCCCCTTCACGCTCAACCAGTTCGCTTCGCCGTCGCTGGGCGCGCTGGGGGCAAGCAGGAGCCTGCTGGCAATCTCGCTGACCCAGCTCGGCCTCACCGCGCTCTTCACGCTCATCGCCGCACCCTATGGGGTCTTCGCGGTAGCCTGCGCCTATGTTGTGCGCTCGTACCTGACGCTGCCGCTGCAGATCTTCCTGCTGGCACGCGTGTCCGGGATCGGCCTGCGCCATACCTGGGGCGCGATCTGGCAGCCGCTGACGGCTTCGGTGCTGATGGGGCTGGTCCTCCACTTCACCATGCCCGCCACCCGCGCGCTCGTCGCCCACCCCAAGATGCCGGAACTGGCGGGATCGTGGCTGGTTCTCCTCCTCAACATGCTGATCGGAGTGCTGGTCTATGGCGTCGCCGTGATCGCACTCAGCCCGGTCTGGCGAGGACTTGCCCTCAAGACCCTCGGAAAGTTTCGATGAACGAGTTTTCCCGCATGCAGCAAAGGCTCTCCGCCCACGCCCTCATCCGCGCACTCGGTGCGGAACTGGACGATGTCTTCTCGCAGACGATACCGGCCGGGGCCCTCGCGCTGGTGGACTTTCCCGATCACTCCAATGTCGGGGATTCGGCCATCTGGCTCGGCGAGATGGCGTGGCTGCACGCAAGGAACCGGACGCCTGCCTACACCGCCGCGCTGAACAACCTGCATGTCGATGACCTGCGCCAGACCTGCCCCGAAGGGCCGATCCTGATCCACGGCGGCGGCAATTTCGGCACGAGCTGGATGAAGCACGAGGAACTGCGACTGCACCTGCTGGAAAGCTTCCCGGGCCGTCCGATCGTCCAGCTGCCGCAATCGATCCACTATAACGACGAGGCGGCGGCGGCGAAGATGGCGCGTGCGATCGAGGCCCATGGCGCCTTCACATTGCTGACGCGCGATGCCGCTTCGTTCGAATTCGCCCGGCGCCAGTTCGACTGCGACGTTCGGCTCGCACCCGACAGCGCCCTGATGATGGGACCGCAAAGGCGCCGCGCCTCGCAGGAGCCGATCCTGGCCCTGCTGCGCACCGATCACGAGCGTACCGCAGACCCATCGCCGGTTCCGGCCGGGGTGGAACAAGTGGACTGGCTTCATGAGGACGGACGCGAGAAGCTCCAACTCAGGGCCCGGGCGAAGCTGGCCCGCCTGCTGGGACGAGGCGAACAGGACAAGCGCCTGCGCCGCTACCAAACCCTCGCCGAGCGGCGCGTACAGCGCGGTCTTGCCATGCTTTCGCGCGGCCGCGTGGTCGTGACCGACCGGCTCCACGCGCACATCCTGTCGGTACTGCTCGACATTCCGCATGTCGCGCTCGACAACAATTACGGCAAGGTCAGCGGCTTCGCTCGTCAGTGGACCGGCGTCTACGAGGGATACCGAAGCGCGACGACCCGCGCCGAGGCTTTCGAGATCGCCTGCGCAGAGCTGGGCGCTAGCTGAAGCGGTAGGGGCGTCCGTACCGCTCCTCAGCCACCGGGAAGTGCACCGTCACCGGCTCCTCTTCCTCGGCATGGGGATCGGACCAGTCGTAGATCCGCGCGCGGGCGCTGAACAGCGTATAGCCGCACAGCACGGCATAGAGTGCCAGACCTTCCAGCTGCCAGAACGGCATCGTGCCCATGTTCAGGATCAGGAAGCTGAGATGGGCCGCGATCAGCATCGGCAGGTCGTGGCGGCGCGCGCGCAGCGCCGTTACCGCCATCGTTGCCCAGAAAAGCAGCATGGCGAACACGCCGACGGCGCCCAGTTCATAGAGCGTGCCGATGATCGTGTTGTGCGGATAGACATCGAAGCCCCTGGACCATGATTCCGGACCGAAGCCGAACAGGTGCTGCAGCGACGTGCCGTCCTTGTAGGCGAAGATGTATTCGCTCCAGATCAGCGGGCGGGCCGAGAGGATCTGCCGTTCGACCTGCGTGAATTCCCGGGGCGGCTTGATCAGCGCATCGGGATTACTGAGGAAAGTGCCGAGGTCGATGAAGCGGTCGTAATTGATTACCGCCATGCCCAGAACTGCCACGAAAGCCACGACCAGTGCCGTTGCCGCGACGACACGGCGCTGGGTCGGGCTGACGTATTGGGTGATCGAGGCCCAGAACACCGTCGCCACCAGCGGAACCGAGGCCATCAGCGTCGTGCGGTAACCGGCAAGGAAGATACCGATGGCGACCAGGGCCAGGTAGCCCAACCGGATAAACGGGTTCAGACGGTGTGCGAAACAGCCCACGAGGAACGCCAGCAAAAGCGACACCGAGAAGGCGGCTTCGTGATTGTAGCCACCGATCCACACCAAGCCGTCCCCCATTTCCGATCCCTTGGGCAAGTGGAGTGCGACCGACAGCCACTGGAACAGCAACAATGGCGAAAAGGCCCAGATCATCAGCGGCATCAGCATCTCGTCACGGTCCTGCCGCAGGGCCTCGAACGTCGCGATCAGCAGCACGACGAAGTAGCCGTACTTGACCGTCACCGTCATTACGCCCGGCATGTCGGAATTGAGCGCACCGCTGATCGCCACAAGAAACATGATCAGGTAGGTCGGCACCAGCACCTTGAGCGCCAGGTGCGATGCCCGGATCACGAGGAAGGCCAGCCCGGTGATGATGATCGAAACCAGCGCATTGCCCGACATTCCTGCGAACATCGGCTTGAACATGTAGACGTGATAGGCGCCCAGGATCATGCGCAGCCAGATGGCCAGGAACAGGAAGCGTCCCGGCAGGCCCTCTATGCGACGGCCCGCCAGAAGCGCGATGATCACCAGTACCAGCGTTGCCGGCACCAGAATGGGCAGTCCGAAATGCGGACCGGTGGCGCCCAGTTCATCCATGCCAATTCACTTCTTTTCGAACCCGATCAGGCTCACGCGTAGTAGGTCTTGTACGCGCCGTAATAGTAGCTGGCATCCTCGTAGCCGATGCTCGCCTGCGCTGAAATGTCGACCATCGACAGGCTTGCGCCGATCACGTTGGCGCCCACCGTCTCGAGCTGGCGCAGGGCCAGTTCGGCGGCGCGGATCGGCGTCTTGCGCCAGCGGACCATCAGGATCGTGCTGTCTGCCTTGGCCGCGATCGAACGGCTGTCGTCGATCGTGAGGACGGGCGGCGTGTCGAGGACGATGAAATCGAACTGCGCGCGCAGGGCTGCGATGATGTTTGCGAATTCCTGCGTATCGGCAAAGGGCTGTATATGCTGCTCGTCATTGCGGCGCGGCAGGATGAACAGGCCCGTTTCCGGATCGACGTAGAGCGCCTGATTGAGCTCTCCCTCGTTTGCCAGCAATGCGCGCAGGCCGATCGAGCCCTCGAAGCCGGAACCCGGGTTGGATACCCGGCGCCGCAAGTCGCAATCGACGAGGACCGCCCGCTTGCCCGACATGGCTGCGGAACGCGCCAGCGATAGCGCAACGGTCGTCTTGCCCTCGCTGGGCAGCGCGGACGTCACGGCGACGACCACCGGCCCACGCTTGGGCTGGTTGATCTGGATCGAGGTCTGCAACCAGCGGAAGGCTTCCGCGAACGATGATTGCGGACGCTCGACCACCAGCTGGGTCGGGTGAATCGGCTCGCTCAGATCCGCCAGTTCGGGCAGGTGCTTGGTGTCCGGGATGGAATTGAGGACGGTGACGCCCAGCCGCTTTTCGAGATTGCTTGTCGTTTCCACGCCGCGGTCGAGCAGCTGCATCACGGCCACGACGACAGTCGAGGTGGCGACGGCGCCGATCAGGCCGATCAGGGCGAAAACGATGACGTTCGGGAATGCCGGCATGCCCGGGATGCGTGCCAGGGCGACGATGTAGGAATTGCTGCGCTCCAGCCCCTTTTGCGCCTGGGTCTGCTTGTAGCGGTCCAGCAGCGAGAGATAGAGGGTCCGCGCGGATTCGGCCTTGCGCTCCAGCTCAGACAGGCCGACCGAGGCGGCATTGTCGCTCGCCAGTGTGCCTTCCGCACGGCCGAGGGAGCCCTGGATCGATGCCGTGCGCTGATGCGCAGCATTGGCCTCGTTGCTGAGATTCGCAACGATGCGCCTGACCTCGGATTCGATCTGCTCGTCGATATCGGCGAGTTCCTGCTTGGCTGCGGCTAGTTCGGGATACTTCGGACCGAATTGCTGGCGCAGGGACGCGACGCGTCCGCTCAGCTTGGCGCGCTGCGCGCGCAGGTTGCTGACGACCGGGGAATCGAGGGACTCACCCAGTTCCTGTCCGTTGCTGCCGCGGGCAAGCTGGGCCCGGGCGGTCGACAGGCGCGCATCGGCCTCGGCCTGATCGGCACGCAGCTGCGCCAGCTGGCCGTTGAGGCTGGAAAGTTCCGCCTGCGTCACGCTGCTGTTCTGACCGATGTCGAACAGTCCGTGCTGCGCGCGATAGCGGGCAACGTCGGCCTCGGCGCTCTGCACCTGGCCGCGCAGGTTCTCGAGCTGCGTTTCAAGGAAGCTGCTGGCCCGGCTTGTCGCGCCAGCCTTCGATTCCTTCTGGTTGTCGATGTAGGTCTGCGCCAGCGTATTGGCGACCTTGGCCGCGGTGCCCGGCGATTCCGACTGGTAGTCGATGTCGATGGCGTAGGAGAAACCGTTGCGCTTCACGCCCAGGTTGCCGAGCAGATGGGCAATCGCCCAGTTGCGCTGCGTCTCGACCGGCGCATCCTCGCCATCGCGCAAGGCCGGATTGAATTCCGGATCTCTGGTGAGCTGAAGCTTGTCAACGACCTCGCCTGCAAGTTCGGGCGACTTGAGCACTTCCACTTCGGTATCGACCGCTGCGGAGTCCGGAGCCACATTGGGCACGACCTGATCGACCTTGAGGACCTGTTCGGACCCACGCTCGAGCGCCACGGTCGTGGTCGCCACGTAGCGCGGCGGGATCATGAAGTAGATGGCCGCGACGATCGCGAAGACGATCAGGCTGACGATCATGACCAGCTTCTTGCGCCGCCGCAGGACCTGCATGAAGGCGCGCAAATCGATCAATGCACCCTGGTCTACAGGCGCATCGGGGCGAGGCTGATATTTGGCAAGTGGCTGTGGTCTGGCGTACATCAGAGCATTCCCGGGGTCATGCGCAACAGAAAAGTCAAATCTCACGAAGAGGCGAATGGTTCCGCCCCTTCGAAGCTGCAATCTTTGGCTAGTCTGATCGCTTAAGTGCTGGCTGTTTTAAGCGACCCGGCAACGCATTGCCTGACGGCATTAAATCAGCAATTCTGCAGTGCAGCAAGCCGGTGCTCGTTGGGGCGTGCGAAACGCGCGGCCTGCAGTAGGGGCAGGTCCACTCCGTGCTGTGCAGGCTCTAACCCCAAAGGAACATGCAGCCCGGAAGCGACGTCAGGGGCCTTCCATGCGGGTACGGGATGCGCGCGCCGGCAAAGGCGCGCTGGGCAGCGCGCGACACCGGCGATGGCAACTATCCGATATATAACCTACGAAAATATGACAGGAATCCGGGACTGCCTGCGAAGAGTATCCAGCTTCGCGATGGAGCGGGATATGCTTATGACGGCCCGTGCGGCGCAGCCATTGCTGCGCGGGATCGGTCCCGGCCCGGATGCCTCGGGCCATGCTCCAGGAGGTCGCGGCCGATTGGGCACTAAGGCCCTAGGATACCCCGATTAATCCCGATGCTTCGTGCCCCAGCCCCTCGGGGTAATACCGAATTGTCCAGCCACGCACCCTGCCCTCGACTGACGTTAGCGAAGGGCCTTTGAGCGGCGCGTGGCCGATGACATCAGCCGTAGCGACGATGCAGGGCAAGATCCTCGTTCTCGGCGTGCTCCGGCCGTGCGAAAGCCTGCACGGCACTATCGCTTTCATCGCGGACCTTGTTGCGCCTCTCGAGCCGGAAGCGGCCGACGATCTCGGTCAGGCGGCTGGCCTCCTGCGAAAGCGTGCGGGTGGCGGCGTTGGATTCCTCGACCATCGCCGCATTCTGCTGCGTCGAGGTCTCCATGCGCTGCACTTCGTCGTTGATTTCCTGCAGGCTGTCGGCCTGGGTGGAGGCGCTCGTGGCGATGTCGCGGGCCTCGCTACGGGCAACCGCAAGGCGCGAGATGATGACTTCCAGCGCGGACTTGGTCTGCGCCACCAGATCGACGCCGGCCAGAACGTCGCCGTTCGACTTGGAGATGAGTTCCTTGATGCTCTTGGCGGAATCGCTGGTGCGATGCGCAAGGGCGCCGACTTCGCTGGCAACGACCGCAAAGCCCTTGCCGGCTTCTCCGGCGCGCGCTGCCTCGACCCGGGCATTAAGCGCCAGCAGGTTGATCTGGAACGCGATGTTCTCGATCACTTCGCTGATCTGGCCGATCTCTTCCGAGGAATGCTTGATCTTGTCCATAGCGTCGATCGCGTCGGTGACGATTTCTCCACCGGCCGCGGCCTGATTGTCGACCTCGGCAATGGAATCGTTGACGCGTTTCACGCTCGCAACGGTCGACTGGATGCCGAGATTGACCTCGCTCATCACTTCCGCCGTGCGGGAGATGCCAGCGGCAGAACGCTCCGTGCGGTCGGCCAGGTCGTTGGCGGCCGCGCTGATCTCGCGCGAGCCGGTCTCGATGTTGCCGGCCGCATCCGAGATATCGACGATGATCGAGCTCAGCTCCCGCCGCATCTCATGGAAATCGTGGGTGATTTCCTTGTATTCCTCGGGAAGGTCGGAAAGCTGCGCCTGCAGGTTGCCGTCCTTCATCGCCTGCAGGGCCTCGCCCATCGACGCGATGACGGCGCGGCGGGCGCGTTCTTCCTCACGGAAATAGGCCGACATCGCGGCTTCCATGTCGACCAGCGCCACTTTCACGAAAG
Source organism: Novosphingobium sp. KN65.2 (assembly GCF_001368935.1). Lineage (NCBI taxonomy): Bacteria > Pseudomonadati > Pseudomonadota > Alphaproteobacteria > Sphingomonadales > Sphingomonadaceae > Novosphingobium > Novosphingobium sp. KN65.2. Next base: position 7,008 of record NZ_CCBH010000143.1, on the reverse strand, counting down.
TGGCGATCATCTTGCCGGTCTTGCGCGCGCTGAGCGGGTTATGCAATCCGGAGGATAGTGCCCGCTCGATCATCTCTTCGAGAACGAGAGCGTAGCCGCCAATGTAGAACGAGGGATCGAGGCCGACTTCGGAGTGAACGCGGCCGATCTTCTCGGAGCGTTGCACCTGCTCGTCGTCGAAGCGGTGCGAGAAAAGCGCGTTCCAGTGCGCAAGCTGGGCACGGGCCGCATGATCGCGGATCTGCTGGGTCGGCAGCAGGCTGCTGGCATGATCGTCCGCCGCGATGCGCGCATAGAGCTTGTCGAGCGCCTTGGGCCCATGCTTCTCCACGATCGTCTTTATCGCAGGGTAGCTCGCGTAGTTCTCGCTATCGAGCTGTGCGAAGTCACGGCACTTGTAAGCCTTCTCGTTCGCCATGGCAAAAGCATCTCCAGTCATCGCTGCGGCACGGTGTCGCGCATCTCGGATGCTTTCCTTGGCGTACATTCGTTAGCATCGCATTGCGCGACCCCCGAGCAATTGACCAGATATGGGCCACGCCAATGCTGAACGCGGGGGACCACCGAGCGCGCCCAATACGCTGTAGCGCTTGGGAAAAAGCCTGCCCGAACGTGGTTAAGGAATTCTTCGCAGTAGCCTGAGTGGCAACCGATATCATGGCCTTGGCGTCGCCATTCCCGGTTGTCGAAGCGAGCCTATGAGCGACTCAGCGGCACCTCGCCGCCATTCCGGAGCGACATCTGCCAGCAAGGTGATTCGGTGCGAAAACCGTGCTGATTACATCGGCAGAAGATGTATTTGCAGGCCCGTAAAATAGTTTCCACAACTATTTAGACCGTCAAGAATACCCCCGGCTGCCCGCGGGAATGGCCGAGTTTCACTGGCTTGCACCGCCCCCCGAAGGCAGCTCCGCCCCCGCACCGACACCCCGGCACCGCATCTAATTACTGGTAGGCAAAGGCTAAATTTGTTACTCTTCGATTCTGAAAAGCAGAGGCAGGCGAGGTATTCTCGATGGCCACGAACGATCTCTTTTCGAAGTTCATGCGCTCATACGAAGCACACCGGGAAACCGAGTGGACGCTGGAGCAGTACCTGAGCAAGTGTCGCGATGACAGCATGCTCTATGCAGGTGCGGCAGAACGCCTGCTGGCTGCAATCGGCGAACCGGAACTCGTCGATACCGCAAAGGATGCAAGGCTCGGCCGCATCTTCATGAACCGGACGATCCGGGTCTATCCCAGCTTCTCCGAATTCTACGGCATGGAAGACACGATAGAGCGCATCGTCTCGTTCTTCCGCCATGCCTCGCAGGGGCTCGAGGAGCAGAAGCAGATCCTCTACCTGCTCGGCCCCGTCGGCGGCGGCAAGTCCTCCATCGCGGAACGGATCAAGGCGCTGATGGAAGCCCATCCGATCTACGTACTCAAGGCCGGAGACGACGTAAGCCCGGTGTTCGAAAGCCCGCTGGCGATCTTCGATCCCGACGTCGACGGCCCGGAGATCGAGGAAACCTACGGCATTCCGCGCCGCTACCTCTCCCGTCTGATGAGCCCGTGGGCGCGCAAGCGGCTCGACGAGTTCGGCGGGGACGTCTCTCGCTTCACGGTGGCGAAGATGCAACCCTCGCGGGTGCGGCAGATCGCCATTTCCAAGACCGAGCCGGGCGACGAGAACAACCAGGACATTTCGTCGCTGGTCGGCAAGGTCGATATCCGCAAGCTCGAACTACTCTCGCAGAACGATCCGGACGCCTACAGCTACTCGGGCGGCCTCAATCGCGCCAACCAGGGCGTTCTCGAATTCGTCGAGATGTTCAAGGCGCCGATCAAGATGCTGCACCCGTTGCTGACGGCAACGCAGGAAGGCAACTACATCGGCACCGAAAATATCGGCGCTATCCCCTTCTCCGGCGTGATCCTCGCCCACTCGAACGAGGCCGAGTGGCAGAATTTCAAGAACAATCGCAATAACGAAGCCTTCATCGACCGCATCTACGTGATCCAGGTTCCCTACTGCCTGCGCATCGATGAAGAGCGGAAGATCTACGAAAAGCTGCTCAACAACTCGCAGTTGGCCGAAGCGCCCTGTGCGCCCGGCACGCTCGACATGCTGGCCCGTTTCTCGGTGCTGACCCGGCTCAAGGCGCCGGAGAACAGCAGCATCTATTCGAAGATGCGCATCTACAACGGCGAGATGCTGCGCGACATCGATCCGCACGCCAAGACGATGCAGGAGTACAAGGACAACGCCGGTGTCAACGAAGGCATGAACGGCATGTCCACGCGCTTTGCCTTCAAGGCGCTGGCGGCTACCTTCAACCACGACACCGAAGAGATCGCGGCCGATCCCGTGCACCTGATGTACGTGCTGGAATCGATGGTGCGGCAAGAGCAGCTCCCGGCCGAAACCGAGGCGCAGTACCTGGAATTCATCAAGGGTGAACTGGCACCGCGCTTCGCCGAATTCATCGGCAACGAAATCCAGAAAGCCTATCTGGAATCCTACGAGGACTACGGCCAGAACCTGTTCGACCGCTACGTCGCCTATGCCGATGCGTGGATCGAGGATCTCGACTTCAAGGATCCGGACACTGGCCAGATGCTCGACCGCGATGTCATCAACCAGGAACTGACGCGGATCGAGAAGCCAGCCGGGATCGCCAATCCCAAGGACTTCCGCAACGAAGTGGTCAAGTTCGCGCTGCGCATGCGGGCGAACAACAATGGCCGCAATCCGAAGTGGAATTCCTACGAGAAGATCCGCGAGGTCATCGAGAAGCGCATGTTCAGCCAGGTCGAGGACCTGCTGCCGGTCATCGGCTTCTCGTCCAAGCGGGACAGCGAGACGGAACGCAAGCACGACGAGTTCGTCACCCGGCTCGTCGACCGCGGCTACACGCCCCGCCAGGTCCGGCGCCTCGTCGAATGGTACATGCGCGTCAAGCAGGCGGAATAGCAGCAGCGGGAGCGAAGGAGGTGTGCTGACCCGACATGCATATTATAGACAGACGCCTCAACCCACGCGGCAAGAGCCTGGTCAATCGCCAGCGTTTCCTGCGCCGCGCGCGAGATACCGTGCGCGGTGCGGTCCGGGATTCGCTGACATCGCGCAAGATCCGCGAGATTGAGAGCGAAGGCGAAGTCAGCATCAAGACCGGCGGCATCAACGAACCGACCTTCCGCCGGGACAGCCACAGCGGCAATCGCGATCACGTTCTTCCCGGCAACCGGGTCTTCCGCACCGGCGACAGGATCAAGCGCCCCCCGGGCGGCAGCGGTGGCGGCGGCGACGAGGCGGGCACCGGCGAAGGCGAAGACGAGTTCCGCTTCGTGCTCAGCCGCGAGGAATTCCTCGACCTGTTCCTGGAGGACTTGGAACTCCCCGATCTTGCCAAGCGGCGGCTGACCGGCAGCGATTCCTTCGACATCCGCCGGGCCGGCTACACGACTTCGGGCTCCCCCTCCTCGCTCTCGGTTCCGCGCACCATGCGCAACGCGATGTCGCGCCGGCTGGCCCTGCGCCGCCCGACCACTGCTGAGATCGAGGAACTGGAAAAGGAAATCGCCAGGCTGGAGGCCAAGCCCCGCCCGACCGAAAAGGACCGCGCCACGCTCGATGCCCTGCGCGAACGGTTAGTGGTGCTCAACCGGCGCCGCACGCTGATCTCCTACATCGACCCGATCGACTTGCGCTATCGCCGCTTCGAGCAGGAACGCAGGCCGATTTCCCAGGCCGTCATCTTCTGCCTGATGGACGTCTCGGGATCGATGAACGAGCACATGAAGGAACTGGCGAAGATCTTCTTCATCCTCCTCTACCTCTTCGTCACGCGCTGCTACCGCCACGTCGAGATCGTCTTCATCCGCCATACGGATTCGGCGCAGGAAGTGGATGAGGAGACCTTCTTCTACAGCACCGAAACCGGCGGCACGCGGGTTTCTTCCGCGCTCGAGGAGATGCTGGCCGTGGTGAAGGACCGCTATTCGCCGCTCGACTGGAACATCTATCTTGCCCAGGCCTCGGACGGGGACAACTTCACGCGCGACAACCCCCAGACCACGGCCCTGATGCGCAACGAAATCCTGCCGATCGTGCAGTACGCGGCCTATCTCGAGGTTTCCAACCCGCCGTCGGGCGGCGTCACGGGCGAAGAACGGGCCACCAACCTGTGGCAGGCCTATTCCGAAATCGGCGATGCCGGTGGCAAGTTCGCCATGCGCCGGGTCCACTCGCGCAAGGACATCTACCCGGTGTTCCGCGACCTGTTCAGCCGGCGCGGCGTCACGGCGCGCACCTCATGAACGCGCCAGCTTCCACCCTTCTCTACTCCGGCAGCGACTGGAACTTCGACACGCTCCAGCGCATCTACGAAGCCTGCGAGAACATCGCCATCGGCGAGCTGGACCTCAACGTCTATCCCAACCGCATCGAGGTCATCACCTCGGAGCAAATGCTCGATGCCTATGCCTCCACCGGCATGCCGATCTTCTACAAGCACTGGTCGTTCGGAAAGCAGTTTCTCGCCAACGACCTGCTCTACCGCAAGGGTCTGCGCGGGCTGGCATACGAGCTGGTGATCAACTCCGACCCGTGCATCAGCTACGTCATGGAAGAGAACAGCGCGACGATGCAGACGCTCGTGATCGCCCATGCCGCCTTCGGCCACAATCATTTCTTCAAGAACAACTACGTCTTCCGGCAATGGACCGATGCCGAAGGCATTCTCGACTACCTGGAGTTTGCCCGGCACTACATCGCCCGCTGCGAGGAACGCCATGGCCAGGCCGAAGTCGAACGCGTTCTCGATTCCGCCCATGCCCTGATGCAGCAGGGCATCCACCGCTATCCGCGTGCGGCACCGCTCAATCTCAACGCCGAAAGGAGGCGCGAGGAAGAACGGCGCGCCCATGAGGAATCGACCTACAACACCTTGTGGCGCACCCTGCCCAACAAGAAGCCGGCCCAACGCGAATCGCGCGACATGCGCCAGAAGTCACTGGGCCTGCCGCAGGAAAACGTGCTCTATTTCCTGGAGAAAAGCGCACCTCGCCTGCGCGGCTGGCAGCGGGAAATCCTGCGCATCGTCCGCCTGATCGCGCAGTACTTTTACCCCCAGCGCCAGACCAAGGTGATGAACGAGGGTTGCGCGGTCTGGGTCCATTACCGCATCCTCAAGCGGCTCCACGAAACCGGTCAGATTACCGAGGGCGCCTTCCTCGAATTCCTGCACTCGCATTCGAACGTGCTCTATCAGCCGACTTACGATTCGGGGCACTATTCCGGCCACAATCCCTATGCGTTGGGGTTCGGGATCATGGAGGACATAGAGCGGATCTGCCGGGATCCTTCGGACGAGGACCGCAGGTGGTTCGCGGATTTCGCGGGCTGCGGCGATCCGCTGGACGTTCTCAAGGACGCCTGGGCCAATTACCGGGACGAAAGCTTCATCGCCCAGTTCCTCAGCCCGCACCTGATCCGCAAGTGGCGCCTGTTCAAGCTCGACGACCGCGAAAAGGACGACGAAGTGCAAGTCGCCGCCATTCATGACGAACAGGGCTATCAGGAAATCCGGCGCACCCTGGCGCGGCACCACGACGTCGCCAGCATCGATCCGGACATCCAGATCGTCGACGTCGATTTCGACAGCGATCGCAAGCTGATGCTGGAACACAACGTGCGTGACCGCGTCCTGCTCCAGCGGGAGGAAGCGCGACAGGTCCTGCAGCACCTTGCCGACTTGTGGGGGTATCAGGTGATCCTGACCGAAGTCGACGCCACGGACAGAAAGACACTAAACAGTTATGCAATCGACCCCCGTCCTGGAATATTCTACTAGGTGCGACTTAGAAGCGGTCAAATGCAGCACCAGCGGTTTCCATCGGGGCAATTGTGGCGTAACTTGCCTTTTTTAAGTTGCCGGAAAGATCGGGCAGGCGTAATGCCGCTTGAGTTCCGGCGTGTCCGCCCTCGCTTGACTTGCGAGCGACGCCCGGGCGGCAATGATGGATCCGGAGGATGACGAATGGAAAGTAATCTTTCGTCGGCCGAATATATTGAGCGCGCGCAGATGCATGACGGTCTCGCCAACTCCACGGCAGACCCTGAAGCCCGCCAGATGCACCGCGCCATGGCAGCTGCCTATCGACGCAAGGCTGAACGTTCCGGGATCGATATGGCCGAGACGCCAATCGCGCGCGGCCCCGTTCTCGAAGCGGCGATACCCGTCGGCGCGCGCGCCTGAAGCGCAAGGCCGAAATGCACACATGACCTGACGCCGGCCCGGCCATTGCGACCGGGCTGGCGTGTGCCGTTTTCACGCCGGGCTTCGATTGGCAGAATCGGCGGGCTCTGGTATCGTGCGCCATGGAATGCGCTGGTTCGACCTGGCGCTCCGTACGGCCCCCTGCCCCCGATTGCCGTACCAGCAATGAACAGGCCGCCCCCGCGCTTCCGCGACACGCAGGAGGACGCCATGGCCATTTCACCCAACTTACGCAAATATCTCAGGTCTTGCGGCACGAGCTACGACGAGATCCCCCATTCGCGCACGTTCGCTGCCGCCAGGGCCGCCCATGCAGCCCACGTTTCGGGCAAGAACGTGGCCAAAGGCGTAATGATGCGTGCCGGCGACGATTACGTGCTCGCGGTGCTGCCGTCCTCGCGCCATGTCGATCTCGCCCGCCTTGGCGCCAGCCTCGGTTGCGACGTCAGGCTGCTGAGTGAAGCCGAAGCGGCGATGAGTTTCCCGGACTGCGAGTTCGGCGCGATCCCACCGCTGGGCGAAGCCTATGGGCTGGATTTCGTGGTCGATGACGACCTGCTCGACAGCCGGCTGCATGACGATGACGAGATCTATTTCGAAGGCGGCGACCACCGCACCCTCATCGCCATCGAGGCCACAGACTGGCGCCGCATGATGAGCGACGCACGGCACTGCGCCTTCGCCGTCTGAACCGAAGCCAGGCCTGTAAAGCGGCGAGGTTACACCGCAAACGAAACGCCCC